>JAISRU010000257.1 GCA_031273515.1 Bacteroidales bacterium
CGCAAATACTCACGCCGTCATTGCCTCCCCTTTGTCTGAACTGTGATTTATCTGATTGGCTTCATCTTCCTCCTTGCGGTTCGGCATAGTCAAACAAGTTTGCCTCTGCTCTCGCTTCGTGCGTCGATTAACTGATGAACATGATTAAAATTAATGCTTAATGATAAATGGTTAATGGTTAATGCCATTCGGATGATGGAATTAGTGGATTGCATCGCTTGTGCCATTTATCATTCACCATTAACCATTCTCACAAGCTATTTAATTCGCCGACAGTCTTTGAATTTCTCGTCAATAATCCGGTTGAGTTCATGGACGAGGTCGGCATTTTTGATGCAATTCCTGCAATCGTACATCGCTTTGACAGGATCTTTATCGATAATCATACCATACAATTCCGACAACGATGGAACTTTCTGTAGAGCCGCATATTCTTCGTACGTCAGGGAGATGAAGGCAGTATTCTTTCCGATACCTCTGTTATCCAATCGATAACCTTTCTTTAGAGGCGTCGGATAACTGCTTGCCGACACATCCGAAGGATGCGGATAGCTCGTAATGCTTTTTTTATCGTCGGACAGCGTGATGGCTACCTTTTTATCGTATTTCTTCTTGGCTTTGTAGACAACAGTCGGAGGTAATGCCATTGCAGAAGAAGATTGCGCAGGCGTTTCCTGTCCGCTACATTCGATTGAACTCATTGATATAAAATAAATTAAAACAACAACAACTAATGTGTTTTTCATGATGAACCTGATTATTATTTATAATTTGCAAAAGTACATTATTTTCGTCAGACTGTTGTCTTTTTGTTGGGATTGTCCGACGAACAACAATATTTCTTTGGCGTTTTCGTTTTAGAAGCTCTATGAAGTATAAGATTGGCGATAAAATAAAGTTTTTAAACGATACGGGCGGCGGCGTCATCCACAGACTTATCAGTCCGACGATGGTAAGCGTAACGATAGAAGATGGTTTCATTATTCCCGTGATGATTAATGAAATCATTCCTGCAGAATCTTCCGACCCTGAGGCAGCGGTATTCAATCGGGATTTTTCGGCTTTGACGACTAATTCCGTCGAGAAAACAGAACAGGACGACGCTATGGAAAGAATGTCGGAACTGCAAAAGTTTTCTTCGCTCAATACAAAGGTCAATGGGGTTTATCTTGCGTATATTCCGCAGGATCAGGTATGGTTGCTCAAAGACAGTATCGATTTATATTTGGTGAACTACACCTCGTTCGAAATCGTATACAGCCTTGTCATGCAGAGAGAACATCAATTGCAGGGTATTGATTACGGTTCGGTCGAGCCTTTTTCAAAGATACATATTCAGACCGTCGAGCGAGAGGATTTAGATCAATGGTTGCATGGTTTTGTTCAGGTTCTGTTTTTCAAAGAGGAAGATACGTCGGTACGGATGCCGTTGCATAGTCCTTTTACGGTTCAGCAGTCCCGATTTTCGAAGAAAGAGTCTTATACATCAACGAATTTCATAGCAGAAAAGGGATTGTTTGTGTGTCTTGGACAGGCGGTTTCGGATATGCAATCCCGTGAGTGGGAAAAGGATACGAAAATTTTACAGGAAATACAGTCACAGTCGGCAAGGATTGTCGAAGATGAAAAACCAATCGACAAATATAAGACCGACCCCTTTACGGCAACAGTCGATTTGCATCTGGAAAACATGGTGGACAAGCCCGAAAAAATAGAGCCTGCCAAAAGGTTAGAACTTCAACGACAACTGTTTCTGCAATGTTTGGAAAGCGCTATCGACGAAAAACTGCAGAAATTGATAGTCATTCATGGGGTCGGCAACGGCGTTTTGAAGCATGAAATTCAGACCATTCTCAAGCAGTATGACAATCTGCATTATTTTGACGCCTCCATGCAGAAATATGGCTGCGGAGCTACGGAAATCCTGATAAAGTCAACTCGAAAAGAGGACTCATAGCGTGTTCAGGCTTTATTTTACGGAGATTTATCCCGCTCAAACTTCACATACGGAAGATTTTTCTTGAGTTTGACGTCTGCTCTGAAACATATTTTACGAGCCTGTACGCGGTGCGGAGTACATTCTTCGGGAGTATCGAAGCCATCGCTCGAAGCAGAAAGACTAAAAATACCTAATCCGTCTATACTTACGCTGTAGCCGTTGTGCAGATGTTCTTCTATCAGACCCACCATACCTATAACCGTCGCATAGACGTCACTTTCGGTCAGAGAAGAATTATGGGTCAGCGTTTTAGCTATCTGCATCAGATCGATTTGTCCGCGCAGTACCGGAACCGCATAGTATTTGATCCCAAGAGGCTTATTGATGTTATCCTGTTTACTTTTTACTCTGTATTTAAATGCCATAACTTTATTTATTCTATTTATTAATCAACAATTTATACATATCTGCTTTACTAAATACCAAAACCTAAGCTACTGTTTTGCTGTAGTAGCTTTACTTTTTTCCTTTTGATATACATCTTTTTTTATTTTGATGTACATCTTTTTTATTTTTGATGTACATCTTTTTTCATTTCGATGTACATCTTTTTTTGTTTTGATGTACATCTTTTTTACTTTTGATGTACATCTTTATATATTTTGATGTAAGTCTTTATAAATTTAGATATAGATCAAGTGACTCTTTTGATATATATCATTTGCAAAAATCATGCCTTACTTTGCTGGAAAAGTAAACTATGTTTATCGGTTTTGAAAGGCTGCTTTTACCTTTGCCGTCGATTATTGTCGTGAACTGTGATTTATTAGTGAACAAGTAGACGAGAAAACAAGTAGACAAGTGGACAAGTAGACAAGTGAACAGGAACGCAAAGCGACGATGAAATTGTTTCCCGCAGAAATCCTCAGAGTTTCGCAGAATTGTTCTATCGTCTACTCGTCCACTTGTTTACTTGTCCACTAATAAATCATAGTTCAGACAATAGTATCCACGAAAAAAAAGCTGAACCTCTCAAGAGGTTCAGCCTATAAAAATACTATGAGTAATAAATTAAAAACTAATTCTAATTCTTGTACTGATCTAAGATCGTCTGTACATCGTCCGGAGCCAATCGACCATAGACCTGTTCGCCCACCGTAATGACAGGAGCAAGTCCGCAAGCGCCGATACAGCGCAGAGCCGTCAGCGAAAATTTCCCGTCGGGAGTAGTTTCTCCTACGTTGATGTTTAAGAGTCGTTTAAATTCGTCCAGCACTTTTTCTGCTCCGCGCACGTAGCAAGCCGTCCCCATGCAGACCGAAATAGGATGTTCTCCTTTGGGTATCATGGTGAAAAACGAATAAAAAGAAACAACCCCATATACCTGCGCTACCGATATATGCAGCTCTTTTGCGATTAATTCCTGCGCTTCTGCCGGCAGATAACCAATGTAATGCTGCGTCTGATGCAATACATTAATCAGTTCCCCGCCCTCGTTGTTGAAATGTTTACAGATCTCTTTGATTTTATCAATATGATCCTGTTTCATCTTTATCTTTACACTTGACATATCTCTACCTCCTATGTATTATTTTGAATTGATTTTATCTAAATTGACTTCAAACTGTGTATGACGGTCGAAGTAATGCGTATGCAACAAATGATGAGCCTTTTCTCCGCAGGGAGTAATCAAAAACTCTTCGTATAATTTCTGAACGGAACGATTCTCGTGCGATTTACGTATGGGCAGATTTTTATCCGCCTGATAAATCGCTTCCCAACGCGCCTTGATGATATCGCTGTTGCCATGATGAAGCGGCTGACCACCTCCGTCGATACATCCTCCGGGACATGCCATGATTTCAATAGCATGGAAAGTGCTTTTTCCGTCGCGTATTTCTTCCAACAGCTGACGCGCATTACTCAATCCGTGTGCAATACCGATATTAATGGGTAATCCGTTGAAGTCGATGGTCGCCGAACGTATTCCTTCCAATCCGCGCAACTCCTGAAAATCAATCTGAGGACAATCTGTTTTCGTATAAATCTCATAAGCTGTACGTACTGCCGCTTCAATAACGCCTCCAGTTGTCCCGAAAATAACGCCTGCTCCTGTCGATTCGCCAAGAGGAGAGTCGAAATCTTCTTCGGGTAATGAATTGAAATCCAAATTAGCCTGTTTGATTAAAGCGGCTAATTCCCGTGTGGTAATGGAAAAATCCACATCGGGATTTCCATTTTCTTTAAATTCATCGCGGGCGCATTCGTACTTTTTAGCCAGACACGGCATCACCGAAACAACAATCATGTCTTCCCGTTTGACCCCGATCTTTTCTGCAAAATACGACTTGGCTATTGCGCCGAACATCTGCTGAGGCGATTTCGCTGTCGAAGGAATATCTTTCATGTCAGGAAAATGATGCTCAAAGAACTTGACCCATGCCGGACAGCATGAAGTCAGCAAAGGTATTTTCACATCTTTATCTCCTGCGAGATATTTGGTTAATCGTCCGAGCAGTTCCGTACCTTCTTCCATGATAGTCAAGTCGGCAGCCCAATCGGTATCGAAGACATAGTCAAAACCGAGTCTTCTCAAAGCCGCAGCCATTCGTCCGGTGGCGATAGAACCCGGTTTCAGACCAAATTCTTCTCCGATAGCCACGCGCACAGCAGGAGCGGTCTGAACAACGACTGTCTTTCGCGGGTCGTTGATAGCCCGAATTACTTTGCTCGAATGATCCACTTCCGACAATGCGCCTACAGGACAAACCGCAACGCATTGACCGCAAAACGTACAGGCGGTACGGGACAAATCTTCTTCAAACGCAGGAGCTACCACCGCCTCGAATCCGCGATTGATAGCTGATAATGCGCCTACCGTCTGAAAGGTATTGCACATCATTTCACAACGACGACACATCACACATTTATCCATATCTCGGATAATGGCGGGAGATTCGTCTTTTTTATGCGTCGATTTATCGCCCGTAAACGATACTTCCCTGATACCAAAACGTATTGCCAAGTCCTGCAACTCGCATTTTCCGCTCTTGGGACATACCAAACAATCGGTAGGATGATCGGATAATAACAGTTCCAGAACGGTACGCCGCGCATTCAAAACCCGTATATTGTTCGTGTTGATTACCATATCAGGAAGACATTCCGTAATGCAGGCGGGAGCAAGATTTCTTCTCCCTGCGACCTCTACCACGCAAATACGGCAACTGCCCGGCTTATTGGTAATATTCATATCCTTCAACTCAAAATAACAGAGCGTCGGAATACTGATATTGTTGTTTCGTGCAGCATTAAGGATAGTAGTTCCTTTTGGCACTTCGATTTTTTTATTGTCTATTGTTACATTTATTAACTCCATGTTTTCTAATCTCCTATTTAATACTGATTGCGTTAAACTTACATTTTGCGTAACATGCGCCGCACTTGATGCACAATTCCTGCTTGATAGTATGAGGCATTTTCTTTTCGCCCGTAATCGCTCCCACAGGACATCCTCTTGCACAAGCCGTACATCCGATACAATTGTCGGTATCAATAATATACTGCTTCATTGCCTTGCACTGACCCGCAGGACATTTCTTGTCCGTAACATGCGCCAGATATTCATCCCAGAAATGATCGATGGTTGATAAAATCGGATTGGGAGAAGTTTGTCCAAGTCCACAGAGCGCCGTATCTTTGATAACCTGACTCAGATTTTTGAGAATTTCCAAGTCTTCCAAAGTTCCTTTACCTTCGGTGATTTTATCCAATATTTCGCACAGACGTTTGTTTCCAACACGACAGGGCGTACATTTTCCGCAGGATTCTTCCACTGTAAAGTCGAGATAGAAACGCGCCACTGCAGGCATACAACTGGTTTCGTCCATCACGATCATACCTCCCGAACCCATCATCGAGCCGGCGGCAAGCAAATTGTCGTAATCAATCGGAGTATCAAGAAACGCTTCCGTCAGACATCCTCCCGAAGGACCTCCTGTCTGTACCGCTTTGAATTTCTTTCCATTCTTAATGCCTCCGCCGATTTCAAACACGACTTCCCGCAGGGTAATTCCCATGGGGACTTCTATCAGTCCGACATTGTTAATCTGACCTGCAAGAGCAAATACCTTTGTTCCCTTCGATTTCTCTGTGCCGATAGACGCAAACCATTCCCATCCTTTGTTGAAAATAACAGGAATATTGGCAAACGTTTCGACATTGTTTACATTGGAAGGTTTTTTCAGATAGCCTTCCTGAGCAGGAAAAGGGGGTTTGAAAGTAGGTTCACCACGAAGTCCTTCCATAGAATGTATCAGAGCGGTTTCCTCTCCACAGACGAAAGCGCCTGCGCCGTAGCGTAATTCAAGGTCGAAATCGAAACCCGAACCCAGAATATTTTTACCCAACAAGCCATATTCTTTGGCTTGACCGATAGCAATTTCCAGACGTTTAATCGCAAGCGGATATTCTGCCCGTATATATACCAGACCTTTGGTAGCTCCTATGCAGAAACCGCCGATAGTCATGGCTTCGATGAGGGAATGAGGGTCGCCTTCCAGAATAGAACGATCCATAAAAGCGCCGGGATCACCTTCGTCGGCATTGCAGATCATATATTTTTGGTCTGCATGATTTTTACTTGCTATTTCCCATTTCAAACCTGTTGGAAATCCGCCGCCTCCGCGACCGCGTAATCCCGATTTCTTAACCGTTTCTATTGCTTCCGCAGGATTGTTCTGTTCCAAGACGTTCGCCAGAGCTTCATATCCATCTCTTGCGATGTATTCGTCAATGTTTTCAGGATCGATAAATCCGCAATTGCGCAACGCTATCCGTAATTGTTTTTTGTAGAAATCCATGTGCTTGGAATCGGATACGCGCTGTTTGTTTTCAGGATCGACATACAGAAGCCGTTCCACTTTACGACCTTTAACAAGATGTTCATTTACGATTTCCTCACAGTCTTCCGGTTTTACTTCCACATAGAAAGTGTTGTCGGGCAACATCTTTACGATCGGACCTTTTTCACAAAAGCCAAAGCATCCGGTTACGACTACCTGAACTTCATTGTTTAATCCTTTTTGAGCGAGGACGTTTTTGAATGTTTCGGTAATCTGCTCACTTTTCGACGCACGACAACCTGTACCTCCACAAATAAGTATGTGATATTTATAATCAGCCATTCTTTGTTGTTGTTTTTAAAAAATTAGTTGTTAATTGTCTGATAACTTTGAGGGATCACTCCTTCGAGAATTTCGTTGCCGATAATATACTTTTCCACAAGGTCCTTTGCTTTTTCGACGTTTACATAGCCGAAAACGATAGGTTCCTGTCCGGGTTTGGTAATTTCGACAGTAGGTTCGGCATAGCAATATCCCATGCAACCCGTTTGCGTTACCACTGCCTTGACATTTAATCGACTGCACGTTTCAATAAGTGCATCCATAACGGGCTTTGCTCCCGACGCAATGCCACAGGTAGACATCGCCACTTTAATTTGGACTACACTATCGGCATTGTCGCTATTTTCTCGAAGCGACATCCCCGACTGTAATTCGTCCCGCTTTTTCTTTAGATCGGCTAAAGACTTAATTTTATCCATATTTTTTGAATTTATCTATTGTTGTTTGGTTTTATTATATTTTCCGTAATTCTACAATTCGCAACGTCTGCTTTAGTTCCACAGAAGGACTAAAACAAGGACATTGTTTACTGCCCGCAAAAGTAGCAAAAATTCTTATATAAAAAGGACATTTCCGTAATTTTGTAGACATAATGCCGATTTTTCTCTCAACCGACATCTCCAAACTATTTGCATTCAATGAAATAAACGACGATCCAAATAACATACAAACGCTCGACAAAAGGTCTTCGGAAGTTTGTCTGTTTTATTGGTCTGGAAACATAAATGCAACTTTATTTGTCATTTAGGTCAACCGGACAGGAAATTCACACCACAATGTCCAAATAGACAGATTGACGTTTTTTCACCTCTGATTGCAGAAAAATAATTGAGAATTGAGAATTGAGAATTGCGCAAAGCGACAAAGAAATTAGCACACAGATGACACAGATTAAACAGATTCACACAGATTTTTCTCTCCCCTCTCCAAATTGGAAGAGGGGCAGGGGGTGAGGAAAAATTAATCCTGAAAATCCTGATTCAGACAATGTGAAGGCATGGGAAGGCGGTTTCTGGATTGCCACATTCCGCTTCGCTACATTCGCAATGACGGGCAGATTATTTGCGTCGCTTTGCGCTCTTGTCTACACGTCCACTTGTCCACTTGTTCACTTGTCTACGAATAATCATGTTAATCATTTAATCAGATAAATCGACGCACGAAGCGAGAGCAGAGGCAAACTTGTTTGACTATGCCGAGCAAGAAGGAGAAAGCCCGAAGGACAATCCTGATTCAGACAATGGGGAAGACAATCCGCGTCCGCAGGCAATTTGGGTGCATTTCAAATTGTCGCAAGCGTAAAAAATCCAGCAGGGATGGAATTTTATTAACCGTAGCCACAATTCTGTCCCGTTA
>JAISRU010000270.1 GCA_031273515.1 Bacteroidales bacterium
ATTCTTTCTGCACAACAGGACGCATCAGGAAGAAGTTATATCGTTTGTCAACAAGTCGCAGATATCTCGGGTGTTCAATAATCTGATTAAAAATGCTATTCAGGCAAAGAAACAGGATACCGTACAGACAATCACTATCGAAATAGAAAATTACGGAGGCAAAATGTGGCAGATCAAAATAACAGATACAGGGGTCGGCATGACCGACGAAGTGAAAGAGAAAATATTTTCGCCCAATTTCACCACAAAGACCTCCGGCATGGGACTTGGTCTGGCTATGGTCCAGCGTATAGTCACAACATGGGGCGGAAGCATATCCTTCGAATCGACTTACAATACAGGAACTACCTTCTTTATTACCCTGCCGAAATATGTTGTCAATTGAGAATTGAGAATTGCCTGCGGAAGATTATTTTTTTCCGCAGCTGTCCGCAGAATAACCACAGAAGTTCCACAGAGAAGACACAGAGTTCCACAGATAAATCAGAGTTCAAGACAGAAGCGTCCAAAGGTCATTTTCAATTTTCAATTTTCAATTTAATTTGTGTCAATATCAATCCGAGAAGTACCACGACTATTCCTGCTATTTTCGCAGAGGAAAAACGTTCGTCGAGCAGAAAGAAAGAGGTCAACGCTGTGAAAACAGGGATCAGATTGGTGAAAACATTGCAACGTGCAATACCAAGTCTGCCGACGCCAATCGAATAAAAAATAAATGCCAATGAAGAAGAAAATACAGACAACAAAATAATACATATCCACATCTCCGATTCCGCCGAAAGAGACGCAATGACCACAGGATGATTGAAATCGGGCGTCTGTCCCAACAAAAACAAAAGCGGAAGAAAAAACAAGACTCCGCATGTGTTCTGAAAAGCAATAAGCCATACAGGATGTACGTCCGACGCCAATTTGTTCAGCAGAATACCGTATCCCACAGCAGAAAAAAGAGCAAGCATCAAAAACAAAATACCCGGTAAATCGACAGCCAATTGTCGATCGTTTTCCGTTATCATTATCACAACGCCCGCCAACGAAATGAAAATGCCCGCAAAATTAACCCACGACAGTCGCGCATGAAAAAAACATCGCATAACAATCGCAGTGAAAACAGGAATAGTGGATATAATCAGGGAGGTAACAACTGGACTTACATGCTGTAATCCATACGTTTCTCCTATAAAATAAATGAAAGGTTCTAAAAATGCCAGCAAGACAATCCATTTGAAAACAGAACGGGGAATTTTTTCTTTCCGACAAAAAACAGCAATAAACAACCATAACATTGCCGACGAAAGTAGCAATCGAATGAAAATAATAGAGATAGGGTCTAACGTATGCAACGCAATAGAGGTAAAAACATACGACGTCCCCCAGAAAAGCATGGGCAAAACAAGAAAAAGATAAACTAAATAAGTCCCCGTTTGCCCTTTTTTCATTATTTTCTTCCGAAATCTGCAGGAATTTCACCCCAGACCTTTGTTTCCCATTTAAGGACGGGATTATGATATGTGTTCAAAGATAACCATTTTTCTGCCCGTGTAATCAATTCAAACAAGGGCTTGTTGTGTTCCGTTTTAATCAGCTTTGTTGCCGCTTTTTTTGTCCTGACCCATTTCATGGCATTGAGACTGTCGGAATAAATGGGCAAATCCCAGTGTTTCTGCTTGCAAAGCGCAAGAGCATGTACCAAAGCCAGAAACTCCATGACATTATTCGTTCCGTCGACAAAAGGTCCCGCTTTGAAAATAAGTCCTCCAGATGCGGTATCTACTCCCTGATATTCGGCAAGACGAGTCTTGCCACTGCATGCGCCGTCCACCGCAAGACTGGGAATAACAGGACTTCCATACAAGCCGTCCATAATCATTTTAATCGGATGCGGCTTTTTGTTCAGAAACTCGCCGCTGCCCTGCTCAAATGCTCTGTGAGCCATTTCCCGATTGGAAAAAGACATGTATTCGGGCGAAGGATAACCTTCAACCTGCTGTTTGCAGACTTCCCACGTATCAAATACTCCCGTTGTTCGTCCTTTCCAGACAACATAATATTTTCTTGTCATAATGTTTGATTTTGATACCACAATATTTTGTTACCGTCTTTATTCTCTATTAAATCGGGTTCAAACGGAAGTCTGGGAGCAGGTAGACCGCCTCCAAAACACATATCGCCAACCAAGACATGTGCTTCATCCCATAAATTTAAATCCAGGAATTGCTGCAATGTCCTTTGTCCTCCTTCGATCAATACCGACTGAATATTCATTGTGTACAGCTGATCCATTATTGCTCTTGCGGGAGACTGATCTTTCGACAGTTTGCAAAAATAAATATTTCCGCACTGTTCTTCCCTGAAAGTATTAAAGACAAGGGTCGGAATACTGTTGTCGAAGAAATGCAGACCTCTGTCCGTTTCTCTGTCTAACCACGTTATTCTGACAGGATCTTTCCCCGCACAATAGCGGACATTCAACTGAGGATTGTCGTAAATCAATGTATTTGCGCCCACCAAAACGGCGTCTTCTTCGGCTCTCCACTGATGCACCTTACAACGCAGAACAGTATTTGTTATCCAATAATCCTGTCGATTGGCAGTATTTGGTTCATTTCGGTCTAAAAATCCGTCTAAGGTCTGAGCCCATTTCAGGATAATGTACGGACGCTTTTTCTGATGAAAACAAAAGAACCGTTTGTTAACTTCTATTGCTTCTTTTTCCAACAGTCCGACTTCCACTTGACATCCATTGGATTGCAGTTTTTCAACACCTTTTCCCGCTACTTTAGGATTAGGGTCAAGCGCTGCAATGTATACGCGCGGAACGGAATGCGCAATCAGCAAATCGGCACAGGGAGGAGTTTTTCCATGGTGTGCGCATGGTTCAAGACTTACATACAAATCGCTTTCTTTCAAAAGTTGTTTGTCCTTAAGCTGTTCAATAGCGTTTACTTCCGCATGAGGCGTACCGTAAGCGGTATGATAGCCTTCCCCTATAATCTTGCCTTTATGTACAATGACACATCCCACCCTTGGATTGGGCGATACATGCAAACAACCCTGTTTGGCAAGACTTAAAGCTCGACGCATATATATTTTATGTATAGCTTCCATCATTTTAAACACTTGATCCGATTTTGTCAGGTATGCAGGAAAGAAAACGGAGCATTTGATCCGATTTGTTTCCATACAAGATCACAATACATGGTTGTTATTCTTTTTTTCATGCTGTCAGTTGGCAAAAGTTTCTTTATTTTACAGGATTTTGGTTAGCCGAAACATCTATAAACTGTCCTTGAAATATAAAACAATCGTCATCAAAATGCAGCGACAAAGGTTGTTCCGCAAAAATGCCGTACAGAGCAGAACCGCTTCCCGACAAAGAAACATAAACCGCTCCCTGACGATACAACGACTTTTTAATTTTCTTTAATCTCGGATACTGATGAAAGATATTGATTTCAAAATCATTCATTAAATTATTTCTCCACGACGACACAGGTTGTGAAACAATTTCCAATAAATCAATATCTTTTCGAGTAATTTTACATCCTCTGTAAGCATCGGTTGTATTGATAAAAATATTCGGTTTTACAATGGCGATATACATATTCGACAACTGAGGAATAGGAGATGGCGTAAGTTTTTCTCCTCTGCCTATAGCCAGAGAGGGTACGTTGTCGATAAAAAAAGGACAATCGCTTCCCAGCGTGGAGGCATATTGTCTAAGCTGACCTGCAGACAGATTCAGATTAAACATAAGATTGAGCAGTCTGAGGGTGAAAGCCGCATTGGAAGAACCGCCTCCCAAACCCGCTCCGAAAGGAATATTTTTATACAGCGAAATATGTACAGGAGGAATTTTACAGGCTTTATGAAGCAAAGTATATGCTTTTTCCACAAGATTTTCCCCTTCTGCCGTATCTACTTTAATTCCGTTTTGTTCAAACTGAAATTTCTCCGACGGATTTATTTCCAGCACATCCGAAAGAGCATATACAGGATGAAAAATTGTTTTTATATCATGAAATCCGTCCGTACGTTTAGACAGTATATGCAGTCCCAAATTTATTTTACAAGAAGAAAATACAATCATATAATTAAAACAGTTAAAAAAAAAGAGCCATTAGAGGCTCTTGACAGAGCGGAAAACGAGACTCGAACTCGCGACCCCAACCTTGGCAAGGTTGTGCTCTACCAACTGAGCTACTTCCGCAGTATGTACCTTGGGCGGGAATTGAACCCGCACAACCGCAATGGTTACGGGATTTTAAGTCCCGCGCGTCTACCAATTCCGCCACCAAGGCATATCAAAGAACGTGTGTCCTGAAACAAGACCTTCCGTTTAGAAAAGGTTTATCTTTGCTTCTGTCTTCGCCGTCGTCTTTTTTTCGACGCGGGGACAGAACCAATACCCCCCCCTTCCGACACGAATGCAAAGGTACAACTTTTTTTGATACAATCTTCAATTCCTGTGTTTTTTTTCTGATATTTTTTTCCCAGTCCGTAAAGAAAATTTGTATCTATTTGGTTATCTGTGATTATTAGTGGACGAGTAGACAAGTATTGTCTGAACTCTGATTTGTCTGATTGACTTTGCCTTTCTCCTTCTTGCTCGGCAGAAGCAAACAAGTTTGCCTCTGCTCTCACTTCGTGCGTCGATTAACTGATGAACATGATTATTAGTAGACAAGTGGACAAGTGAACGAGTGGACGATAGAACAATTCTGCGGTATGCTACGGGAAATAATAATCGCCGCTTTGCGTTCTTGTTCACTTGTTCTCTTGTTCACTCGTCCACTTCGTTAGTTTGCAACTAAGTTGCAGTGGTTTTTTTTCTACTTTTGCGACATGAACTTTTTGGTCATTCTTCGTGATACCAAAACCGTAAATGATTTGAATTTTTATGTTTCAGAAAATAATTAA
>JAISRU010000261.1 GCA_031273515.1 Bacteroidales bacterium
CGCTCTCTTTTTACAAAGGCAGATTATCATGTTTCTTTGCCGGATTTTCCAATTGCTTGGTCTGTATCGAACGCAAAGCGCGAATGATGCGGTAACGTGTATTGCGAGGTTCGATAATATCATCAATATAACCATAAGCGGCAGCAGTATAAGGATTGAGAAACAATTTATTATATTCCTCTTTCTTTGCTGCAACGGCATCAGCCTGTTTTTGAGGATCGGGGTCTTCTTTTATTTCTTTTGCATAAAGAACTTCCACCGCTCCTTCAGCTCCCATAACAGCTATTTCGGCTGTAGGCCATGCATAATTAATGTCCCCGCGAAGCTGTTTGCAACTCATCACAATATGCGATCCTCCGTACGACTTCCGCAAAGTAACCGTTACTTTCGGGATCGTAGATTCTCCGTAAGCATATAATAACTTGGCTCCATGAATAATCACGCCGCCATATTCCTGAGCTGTTCCGGGAAGAAAGCCGGGTACGTCCACAAGGGATACAATCGGAATATTAAACGCATCGCAAAACCGCACAAAACGCGCTCCTTTCCGTGAAGCATTAATATCCAGAACCCCTGCCATGTGAGAAGGCTGATTGGCTACAATCCCCACCGACATCCCACCCATACGGGCAAAACCAATGACAATGTTCTTGGCATACAAAGGATGAACTTCCAGAAACTCGCCATTGTCCGCAATGGATGTTATCACTTCCTTAACATCATAAGGTTTATTCGGATTATCGGGAATGATGTCATTTAGACTGTCGTCAACTCGGTCGATCGGGTCGCTGCATTCTGTTTCGGGAGGCGTTTCCATGTTGTTGGAGGGCAAAAAGCCTAACAAACGCCGTATCATCGCAATGCCTTCTTCTTCGTTTTCAGCCACAAACTGCGCCACACCCGATTTGGTCGAATGTACGCTTGCTCCGCCTAAGTCCTCGGTTGAAACGGTTTCTCCCGTTACTGTTTTCACCACTTTGGGACCCGTTAAAAACATATAGCTCGTATTTTTAACCATCATCACAAAATCGGTCAAAGCAGGAGAATAAACAGCTCCCCCCGCACAGGGACCAAATATTGCCGAAATCTGGGGAACAACTCCCGAAGCCAGAATATTACGCTGAAAAATAGAAGCATAACCCGCAAGACTGTTAACGCCTTCCTGAATACGCGCTCCTCCCGAATCGTTGATGCCGATAACGGGAGCGCCCATTTTCATCGCCTGATCCAAGACTTTGCATATCTTAGCGGCATGGGTTTCCGACAAAGAACCTCCAAACGTGGTGAAATCCTGCGCAAAGACATAAACCAAACGACCGTCCACAGAACCATAACCCGTTACTACACCGTCGCCCGGATAGCGTTCCTTCTCCATACCAAAATTGGTACAGCGATGTGTTACAAACATATCAAATTCTTCAAAACTGCCTTCATCCAACAACATATTAATTCGTTCTCTGGCAGTGAATTTGCCTTGTGCATGTTGTTTTTCAATTCGTTTTTCGCCGCCGCCAAGCCGTGCTTTTGCTCTGAGGGCTAACAATTCCTTTATTTTATCCTGCATTGCCATATTTTCAATGTTTAAGTTTATACTCTTTTATTTTGTTTTATTGGGATTTTCGCATAATTCCGTCAATACTCCTCCTGTCGATTTGGGATGCAAAAAAGCAATATGCAAACCTTCTGCTCCTTTTCGCGGCTGTTTGTCTATCAACTGAACCGATTGACTTTCCAATTCGGATAATGCGGCTGACAAATCGTCTACTGCGTAGGCAATATGATGTATCCCTTCGCCTCTTTTTTCTATGAATTTTCCTACAGATCCTTCCGCATCTGTACTTTCCAACAATTCTATTTTGGTTTGACCTATCTGAAAAAATGCCGTCCTTACTTTCTGATCGCTGACTTCTTCGACTGCATAACATTTCAGTCCAAGTACATTTTCATAATATGCAACAGCAGATTTCAAATCTTTTACGGCTATACCGATATGTTCTATATGTGATAATTTCATCTTTTATTCTATCTTATTTTTATCCTAAAAATCCTAATAATAAACCTGCCGCTACTGCGCTTCCGATTACTCCCGAAACATTGGGACCCATTGCATGCATCAGTAAATGATTTGTTTTATCGTAATGCAGACCCACTTCGTGAGAAACCCGTGCCGAATCGGGGACGGCGCTTACACCCGCATTCCCGATAAGCGGATTAATTTTGTTTCCTTCTTTCAAAAACAGATTGAAGATTTTTACAAAGATAACGCCTGTCGCCGTAGCTATGACGAATGAAAAGGCTCCCAATACAAAAATAAACACCGATTTGGAAGTCAAAAACGTAGTTGCCTGTGTGGAAGCTCCTACGGTAAGTCCTAAGAGGATAGTAACAATATCAATCAGCGGATTGGCGGCGGTATTTGCCAAACGACGGGTTACGCCGCATTCTTTGAGCAGATTGCCGAAAAACAACATCCCCAACAAAGGAAGACCCGCCGGAACAACAAACGTTGTCAGCAATAATCCCAATATCGGAAAGATGACTTTCTCGGTTTGCGACACCTTTCTTGCCGGTCTCATACGAATCACCCGTTCTTTTTTCGTCGTAAGAAGTTTCATAACAGGAGGCTGAATAACAGGCACGAGCGCCATGTACGAATATGCCGATACGGCAATCGCTCCCATTAAATCAGGCGCAAGTTTGGAGGACAGGAAAATAGCTGTCGGACCATCTGCTCCGCCTATAATTCCGATTGCACCTGCTTCTGCCGCATTAAATCCAAAGGCTGTTGCCGCAATATACGCTCCGAAAATACCAAACTGAGCCGCCGCTCCGATAAGCATCATTTTGGGATTGGATATCAATGCGGAAAAGTCGGTCATAGCGCCTATTCCCAAAAAAATCAATGGCGGATAAACGCCTTTTAAGACGCCAAAATACAAATAGTTCAATACCGAACCGTCTTCATAAATACCTATCTGAAACCCCGGAGTAAAAGGAATATTGCCAATCAGAATACCAAAACCAATTGGTACCAACAGCATCGGTTCCCATTTTTTTGCGATACCCAGAAACAAAAACAGAAGTCCAACGGCTATCATAATAAAATGTCCGGGCGTCGAATTGGCAAAACCCGTATAGGACAAAAACTGGGTTACATTTTCACTTATTGTCGTTAAAAAATCCATTATATTATCCTATTATTATTAATGTATCTCCTTCGTTTACGCTGTCGCCTTTTGCCGCTCTGATCTCTTTGACAATACCATCTCTGTCGGAATCGATATTGTTTTCCATTTTCATTGCTTCCAAAAGCAACACTTTTTGTCCGTTTTTCACGGTATCTCCTGTCTTTACGTAGATGTCAAGCACTACGCCCGGCAAGGGAGATTTCAAAGGTCTATCATTGTTTTGCGAAGAAGTCGACGTTGTTTCGACAGGTTTTGCCGCTACAGGACGTGCAACAGGAGCAACTGATGCAGTTTCCTGTTTTTCTAATTCCACGGTATGCTGTTTTCCGTTGACAGTCAGATTTACGATATTATCTTCCACATTGTCCACAGAAACAATGTAATCTTTTCCGCTTAGTTTAAATTTATATTCCTTCATACTGTTTTATTTTTTTCTGATAGGTGATTTCTTGAATAAAATGTGTTTTGCCGACCATGCCGTTTGCTGATTTAAAGAACGATTCAGCCAGAAACCTGTTTGTTCCACTTCGTGCTGATCGTCGAAAAAGAGATACAGCGCTGTTGCAATGGCAGGTATATCCGTTTCTTCCTCGTCCTGTTGTGTGGACGGTTCTTTTTCAGCGACTTGTTTTGGTTGTTTTTCTTTGTTTTGTCCTGACTTCCGGATAAAATATTTTCCTGTGGATGTAAATATAACAGCCAGCAGCAGCAACATGACGAAAACCACGCTCATTGCCGTAGCGGTTATAAGCAGTCCATATTTATCTGTTTTGGCATATTTTTCAGCGCGTGTTTCGTCAACCGTAGTATAGTTGATTGCATTGGGAGTAGGTTCCGACATAGGTCGAAATTCAGCTGTTTTCAGTGGTTCATTCTCCATTTTGCCGAAAGAAACGTCAGATTGCTGTTCGCTTATATTATAGCTTACGCTGTCGATTAATACCTTTCCGCTCTGGTCAAATATTGCCAGAAAACCATTTTCATCCAAAGAAAAATTCACATGAAATATACCTCTGTCCACACTGTTGTAGGCATAAAACAGCAAATAGGTTCTCGACGCTATTTTCGTTCGAGGATCGCCTTTGGGAATACGGTATTTGGTCGGATTATTGAGGTCGTTGGTAACATAACATCCCCCCATATCCGCTGTGGAATACCCTGTATTAAACAATTCAAACCATCCACTGTGAACATTGTACTGATCAATACAGTTACTGTCGTTTTTTACAAGTACTTCGTTGATACGAACGTCTTTTACTCCCTGCGACAACGCAGTAGAACATACCGTAAAGAACAACAAACATAAGAAAAATTTTACTGAATCACTCTTCATTTTATATAGTCAATTCCTTATCAATTAGTGTGTCTATCTGGTAAACACATCCCTACTTTTTTGTTTTGCAAAGGTAGAAAAAAATAT
>JAISRU010000282.1 GCA_031273515.1 Bacteroidales bacterium
AAAAATTTAGCCAAGACAGGTACAGCGAGCGGCTTTTTTTGCTTACTTTTTTCAGCTGCAGGAAAAAAGTAAGAGGAAGTGAAGAGGTTGAGTACCCCTGTCCAACATTGATGTTATTTTTGTTATACTGTTCAAATGCCTTTTTGGTTCCGGCTTGTCCGGGTTAGGGATTATTCTCCTTCTTTTTTTACTTTCTGCAAAAATACAAACATTTTTTAGTATCATTGCATTTCGGACGTCAATCATGTAAATTCAGTGAAGATACGCCGGAAAATGTTACGATTTAATGACTTACAATATGAACTATTTTGAACGATTTTCTTATGTCGACGATTTATTCTGCTATAATCGTCGAAAAACGTGGGAAGTTACGGTTGGAGATGTTCCTTTGGGGGGGACAAATCCTGTCCGTATTCAATCCATGACCAATGCAGATACGCTGGATACGGCAGCATGTACACAACAGGCAATCCGAATGATTGAGGCAGGTTGTGAATATGTTCGTTTGACTGTTCCGAGTGCGGCGGAAGCGAAAAATCTGAGGAATATCAAGCAGGAACTCCGCAAAAGAGGCTACACAACTCCTCTGATAGCCGATGTGCATTTTAATCCGAATGTAGCGCTGATTGCGGCGGAAATTGTCGAGAAAGTGCGCATCAATCCGGGAAATTATGCCGATAAAAAACAACTTGCGTCTTCTGCACACACGACCGAAACCTGTTCGACGGAAACAGAACGCATCGCAGAACGACTTTTGCCTTTGCTTCGTGTCTGCAAACAAAACGGAACGGCGATACGTATCGGGACAAATCATGGTTCTTTGTCCGACAGGATTGTGAGCAGATACGGCAATTCTCCTTTGGGCATGGCAGCGTCCGCTATGGAATATGTCCAGATATGCAACGACTTCGGATTTCATGCTCTTGTGCTGTCGATGAAAGCGAGCGATACTCGTATTATGCTTCAGTCGGTACGTCTGTTGGTTGCCATGCTGAACGAAAAGAAATGGTATTATCCGCTGCATCTTGGCGTAACCGAAGCCGGCAACGGAGAATACGGACGCATCAAATCTGCAGCAGGCATCGGCGCTTTGCTTCACGACGGTCTGGGAGATACCATTCGCGTTTCATTAACAGAAAATCCTGAAAATGAATTGCCTTTTGCTTCCATATTGCGTTCTCTCCATGCCGATCGCAAATCCGGTTCCACATCCAAACCCGCTGCACAAGATACCGTTTCCATTCCTGTCGATGCGATAAAGTACAATCCGTATCGTTATGCGAAGCGAGAAACTCTGTCTGTAAACGGGACGGGAGGCAAACATAAACCGGTTGTCTTTTCCGATGCGCAAACAATCGAAAAGTCTGACAGGCATCCCGAAGCGGAAAATCTGTATATCATCAATTCTCCTGAAGATACCTTTCCCGAAGATTGTATTCTTGTTGCTTTTCATCAGGGTTCATTTCCCGTTATCGGTTGGCGACGACTCTTTACCAAGCCCTTCACTAATCCTGTTGTCTTCAGACGGAGATATGAAACGTCAGACCGTCAGCAGTTTTATGCTCAGGCGACCGCCGACGTCGCCGTTCTTGCCATGGACGGATTTCTGGACGGTATATGGATTGAAAATCCTTATTTTTCTGCGGATGAATGTTATCAGATATCGTTGGATATTCTTCAGTCATGCGGATTGCGGTACAGTAAAGCCGAATACATTTCTTGTCCTTCGTGCGGACGGACACAATATAAGATCGAAGAGGTTCTCGAAGCGGTTAAAAACAAGACATCTCATCTGAAAGGACTGAAAATAGGTGTAATGGGTTGTATCGTCAACGGTCCGGGGGAAATGTCCGACGCTGATTATGGTTTCGTCGGAAGCGGAAAAGGAAAAATCACCCTGTACAAAGGACAACAACCCGTCTACCGGAATATCAAAGAAGAAAATGCGCTCGACATGCTCATCCAACTCATAAAAGATAACGGAGACTGGAAAATTGAGAATTGAGAATTGAAAATTGAAAATTAATAATTGCCTGCGGAAGAGGATTGTTTTCCCATTGTCCTTGCTATTGTCCTTATTTTGTATTTGTTATTGATACATCTTCTTTAACAGTAGGCGTCGAAATAATTTCTCCGTTTCCATATTCACGTGTACCGCCAAAACCCTTCTCCGAAGTATTCAATTGCGGAACGGTGTCGATAAAGTAAAAATTGTCAGCTTTGTCAATGAGAATATTATTTTCGTGAATGTCATCAATAATATAATCATCATTGTAAATGGTCGTACAGTCTTTTTCAAACATTTTAAGTCCTCGTTTTTCCAATTCTGCTTTATATTTTTCTACATATTCGGGATTGGTAAAATCCATGTTTTGCATGTTGGTAAAATCTATAAGAGGTTGTTCCAATATAAATGCAATGACATTTCCTTTTTGGGTAATACCAATCAGTTTATATGCCGTTTCGGGGAATATGTAATTGTGCAGAGAAATACGATTATCTAAAAACTCCAATGGAGTATTGGAAAATAGATACGGGAATGTAATCTTTATGACTGTGTCCTGATTGTTTCCTTTATAAACTTTTGCTTCAGTTCCAGTAAGGTCAAATAATGTTCTTTGGGTAGCTTTTCTGTACTCTTCAAAAATGCTTTCATGTTTTGCCCAATCTACTAAGAGTTGCTCTTGTCTTTTTCTTGCATCATCTTCATTCTTCGCTCTCTGGCTTTCTCGGCTTTCTTGTGAAATTCTTCTTTCAGCCGCATTTGCTCGTCCCAAGATAAGCGATGCTTCGACATTTCTTCTATTGCCTTTTGTGCGTCCGCGCTCTTCTGCCAATGATAGTCGGTTAAGGCAGGCAGTTCCTCTTTCAATTGCATCTGCTGTTTTTCTAAGACTTCCATAATCTATTTCTCCTTTTTCGTTTATTATATTATTATCTTCTACCATAGGAAACGCTAAAAAATCTTCATTATTATTAATTGCCTGTCTGTAAATTTTCTCTTTAGTTATTTTCTGTCTGCTTCTGTTATTTTTGTTCTGCAAAGATAGTATAAATAATTGAGAATTGATTGTGCCTGCGGGTGATAAAAAACACCCCTGCCCCTCCAAAGGAAGGAAATTCTGAAAGCAGGAAGGAAATTCTGAAAGTGCGGAAGAAATCCATACTCTTGCGTTAGCCTCATTTTCAATTTTCAATTTTCAATTATTTATGCTACCTTTGCAGAAAATGTTCAGGAACAATGAAAGTAATTGGATTTTGTATAAGACACAAGTATATTCTTTCAATTTTATTATTTGCTATCTATCTGATGTTTGGGGATAACAATATATTTGAAAGTCGTAAGTTGAATAAAGAAATTAAGGCTTTGGAAATGGAATTACAACAATATCAGACCGCTGTAACGACCATAAAACTTCAAAACACATTATCGCCTGTTATCGTCAAAGAAGAACGGGAGGAATATTTTCGGAAGCGTCATCATCTTAAAAAAGAGAATGAGGATATTTTCCGCATCGTATCTACGGAAGGTCAAGAATAAATCGTATGCGGATACTGATACTCAACGGAGTCAATCTGAATTTATTGGGAAAACGGGAACAATCTATATACGGAAACACCTCGTTTGAAGCATATCTGTCAAAGCTGAAAAACCGATACAGGACAATTCAGATAGATTATATTCAATCTAATGACGAGTCTGTTCTTGTGCATCATATACAGGAAGCCGACACAACATACAATGGTATTGTTCTCAATGCAGGAGCTTTCACTCACACCTCTATTGCGATATGCGATGCAATACGTTCGATTTGTATTCCTGTTATTGAGATACATATTTCCAACATTTTCGCAAGGGAGATATATCGAAGGAAGTCCTGTTTATCAGAGGTATGCAAAGGAAGCATCTGCGGATTAGGTCTGGACGGATACAGACTCGCCATCGAAAGTTTTATCCCCCTTGTCTGAACCGCTGATTTATTAGTGAACAAGCAGACAAGTGGACAAAACGACGATGATTGTCTCTTTGCGTTCTTGTTCACTTGTTTACTCGTCCACTACAAAAAATTGCTGTACAGGGCAGAGATGAATAACAATAGAGCCATCAGATAATAGATTGTCCTTCTTTTGACGTACAGTAAATAAAGACTCAGCATAATCGTAAGAAGCAACAGCAGTATCTGCGCAAACAAAAAATAAGGCGCATGAAAACAAATCGTGATAACAGACTGTAATAAAATCATCCATAATAGAACATATTGCTTCTTGCGTCTGTAGATAACAACCGAACTCGACTTCGACAATACTTTCAAAAAAGCTATCACTCCCATTAAAATCGCAATGCCGACATAGTACATATTCCGCTCTCCCGACAATGACAAACTAATCCCAAAATCAGCAACCGATGCCTTTATGTTCTCAATGAAAATATGCAGCATATCTGTTTGATCAAACAAATACAAGCCCGTAAATAAATAAATGTACGCAAGACACGATCCCGCAACAGGTAAAATGAAAGCTCTGAATTTATAAAACTTTTCCGTCAGAAAAACAATGTAAATAAAAATCAGCAAAAGCAGGAACGGAGTATACAACAACGATAATAATCCACACCATAATCCGTATATAAACGTCTTCACATAGATGTTTTTTTCGTCCATGTCGAACAACTGAGGAAATAG
>JAISRU010000011.1 GCA_031273515.1 Bacteroidales bacterium
AGATAATGCTCATCCTTATTTTTTGAAGCAATCGCCTCCCGCACCATTGGCTCAATCTGCTTCAGGTACTGCTTTTGCTGCTTTTGCATCGACTTAATTTTCGGCGTTAGCGAACTGACAAATTCATCTAAAGTAGCATCTGTTTTACATATATCTTTTGATTGTTCCTTCATTTTAGCCATAACTGTTCGGGTTTTATGATTCGTTCTAAATTTATCTTTATCATCTTATTCAGCCGTTCTTCTTCTTTCAGTTGCGCCTCTAATTCCGCTTTCGGGAGGCGAACCGTTCATTGAAATCCGTCGCCTGCGCCCTGCGATTCTTCGACTTTCAAGCGAACATAGAGTTCCTCAAAGGCGTCTGAGATATATTTTAAGAATATTAGCCCCAATACAACGTGCTTGTATTCCGCAGCATCAATGTTTTTGCGCAGTTTGTCGGCAGTTTTCCAAAGCTGCTTTTCCAGAAGTTCTTCCGCTACTGTCTTTTGTTTTGCCATTATCGTATTTCTTTATTATCAACGTCATTGTAAGGAGCGAAGCGACGTGGCAATTCAGAGTATTCGTTCGTAATCTTCTTTATTTCCCTTGTGTTTACGAGTATTCTGGATTGACACGATTAAACGAATTGATACCGCATTGCATTACTCTTGCGCAAACCTAATTCTCCATTCTCAATTATTGATTAAAGGTCTTATGATAGTTTTCAATTTTATTCCATAAGTGGACTCTGTCGATACCGCGCACATTGTGTTCGTGGGTGGGATAGACAAAGTAATCGACCTGCTTTCTTGCTTTGATCGCTTCCGTCAGAAATTGCAGCGAGTGTTGCCATACCACAGTGGCATCCATTGCCCCATGGATAATCAGTATATGACCGTCTATATTTGCTGTCTGGTTGAGTAAAGAAGCATTTTTGTATCCGTCGGGATTTTCTTCAGGAGTATCCATGTAACGTTCTCCGTACATGACCTCGTAATATTGCCAGTCAATAACCGGACCACCGGCAGTCGCCACTTTGAAGAGAGAAGGATATTTCAATTTCAGGGTAAGGGTCATGAATCCGCCGTAACTCCAGCCGTCCACCGAAAAACGATTGGTATCCACATAAGGAAGCGACTTGAGAAAATCCATGCCAACCATCTGATCTTCGACCTCAAGCGTACCTAAACGACGATGAATAACGCTTTCAAATTCAAAACCCCGATTCGATGTTCCGCGATTATCCAACGTGAATACCACATATCCTTTCTGTGCCATGTAATGTAGAAAATGTCCTCCGCTCAGCCAGCCGTTGGTCACCAATTGTGAATGCGGACCGCCATAGACGTAGACAAAGACAGGATATTTCTTGTTGACATCAAAATTCGTCGGCTTAATCAGTCTGTAATACAAGTCGTCTCCATTCGCATTTTTCAGTTTGCCGATGCTCACTTCCGGCAGATCATACTCGGAAAGTGAAGTCGTGTCCTGCAATAAAACGGCTTTCGTAACGGCTTTTGCATCTTTGAGTAAAATAGCGGTCGGTAAATGCAAATGCGTATATCTATCTAAATAATAAGCTCCGTCGGACGATGGTTTTACAATATGCGTACCTTCTTCCGAAGAAACAGTGGAGATTTGTCCCGATTTCAAATCCACCGTATATAATTTATTGCCAACAATTTCATCTTTGTTGGAGGTGATAAATACCTTTTGTCCTTTGGCGTCAAATCCTTCAAACGATTTCACCACCCACTTGCCAGAAGTAAGCTGTTTGATTTCCGTTCCGTTAATATCGTACAGATGCAAATGTTTCCACCCGCTTTTTTGACTCATCCACAAAAACTGCGTATTGCTGTTGGGCAAAAAATACAGCGGATCGCTCGGCTCTACATAGCGACTGTTTCTTTCTTCAAACAAAGTCCTGATAAAGTCTCCGCTTTTCGCATTGTATTGGTTCATTTGCAGGTGATTTTGTTCACGGTTCAACACGGCAATAAAGATATACTTTTCGTCGGGACTCCATGTTACGCTGCATAAATACTTGTCGGCAGGTTCTCCTGTTTTCAGATAGATAATTCTGCCCGTTTCCATGTCGTAAACGCCTGTTGTTACGCAATGAGAGGTCAAACCCGCCATAGGATATTTTTCTTTTTGCAAATCGGCAATGCGCGTTGTGGTATTGACCAAAGGATAATCATCCACCATGCTTTCATCCATTCGGTAAAAAGCCAGATACTTGCCGGCAGGCGACCAGTAAGCTCCGTTTTCAATACCAAATTCATTGCGATGTACGATATGTCCATATTTAACGCCTTCTTCCTTCTCAGAGGGATTTACCTGTCTGGCTTCCTTGCCGAATGGCATAACATACAAATCATTATCGATTGTATAAGCCATTTGTTCATGGTCGAAGTCAAATTCTATATTTTCGGCATTGGCGGGGATTTCAGCCTTGAGGTCTGTTGTTTTTTCTTTGATTTGGTAACGCATTACTTTGTTTGCCGTCTGAAAATAAAACGAATACGGCGATACCCAATGTACAATAGATGGAAATGACTTCAGACTCTTTTCTCCCTGAGCCGTCAAAGCGGCATTGACGTCCGATAGCGACACAAAGGTCGCCGTTTTGTGAGAAGGAGCTGTTGCCTTAACCAGATCGTTCTCTTTGATATAGACGTAATCATGCGTTTGGGGTATCCATTGCAATTGTCTGAGGTTTTCGGGATACATTTTGGCAGAGGTAAAAACGTCCTCCATATTGAAAATCTGTTTTTGTGCGAACCCTTCCGACAGAAAGGCAAACACAAACAGACATACCATTGTATTTTTCCACATTCTTTTTTGTTTGTAATCAGTTCTGTTATTCATTATTATCTGTTTTTGTACCTGTTTTGTTTATGACATTCAGGGTTTATTGGTTGATATAAAATTCAATTAAATCGGTTGGAGCTTCTGTTCGTATGATTTTATTTTCTCTGTCGACATCTTTAATAAAATCGTCAACAATCGGGATCAGTATTTCACCTTTGGGATGTTCTATTTGCAGAACTGCCTGAGCGGAATGATCAAGAACATCGCTGCATATCCCTATATTGCCATGATTTTTATCCATGACGGTGAAATTCAAAACCTCGTGATAATAAAACCTGTTTCCTGTGAGTTTGGGCAGCATCGACAGAGGCAAATACAAATCACTGTTTATGTAACAGGACGAAGATACATTATCCATATCCTGAAAAAGCACGATAAGCTGATTTTTGGATTTAACTTTGATACTGTCAATTAAAAAAGGAATCGGTTCACCTTCCACATTGATGTAAACCGATTCCATTGCATAATATTTTTCAGGTTCATCTGTATCCAGATAGACCATTAATTCTCCTTTAAGACCAAATTTCTTCGTTATTTTACCTAAGTAAAAATAATCGCTAAACATGGATTTAACTTATTCGTTAGCAGGAGTTTCTTCTGATGTTACCGTATTATTATCGGAGGCAACATCGTTGTTTGATTGCGCTGTTGTTTCGGGTGCAGTATCCTGACTTTCTTCAGCGACAGCGTCATCAGTTTGTGTTGCAGGCAAATCTTTTTGAGCTGCGGCAGCGGCAATAGCTTCTGCTTCTGCTCTTTTAGCGGCTTCGGCAGCCAAAACAGCCTGACGTTTTTCATTGACGATTGCGGCTTTAGCTTCTTTTATTTTCGTTTCTGCTTCGAGCCGTTTTTTCATCATTGATCTTTTTGAGTTGATAACTTCCGATTTCATATCACTCAATTTCCGTGCTTTTTCTTCTTTCCATGCAGCTAATTTTTCTTCTGCCTGTTCTTCTGTCAAAGCTCCTTTTTGCACACCTCCCACCAAGTGTTTTTTCAGATAAACGCCTTCTCTTTTCAGGATCATACGCGCTGTATCGGTAGGTTGCGCGCCGCAAGTGATCCAATGATAGGCTCTGTCCACATCAAGCGTAATGGTTGCAGGATGTGTTAGCGGGTCGTACGTGCCAATTTTTTCTATAAATTTTCCATCTCGGGGTGCACGACCGTCCGCTATTACTACATGGTAAAAGGGTTGTCCTTTTTTTCCACGTCTTTGTAATCTAATTTTTACTGGCATAATTTACTTTTTTTTATGATAAGTTTATGAACCTGCAAAGTTCGTCATTTTTTCGATACGAAAGCCCATTTTGACGAATATTTTTCAGAAAAATTTTATCCCTGCCGAAATCAGTCTTAATATCCTGATTCAACGTGTCTTATCTTTTTACTTTTCCCGCCGTAACATGCTTTGAATGTCGATATTTGCATGTTCGACGCTCAAAAGTCGTCATTTTCCGCTTGCATTTTGGAAGAAAAAACAACCTCCATGACTATTTTTCGTTCAACTTTTACCCCCTCTTTGACAGTGGACGAGTGAACAAGTGGACAAGAACGCAAAGCGACGAAGATTGTCTTACCCTTGCTTTCCATTGTCTGAACTCTGATTTATCTGATTGGCTTTGCCTTTCTCCTTCTTGCTCGGCAGAAGCAAACATGTTTGCCTCTGCTCTCGCTTCGTGCGTCGATTAAATGATTTACATGATTATTAGTAGACAAGTGAACAAGTGGACGAGTAGACAAGAAAATAATTCTGCAGTATTCTGCGGAAAACAAAAATCTTCGCTTTGCGCCCTTGTCTACTTGTTCACTCGTCCACTCGTTCACTAAAATTAATCACAATTCAAGACAGAAAGCATTTTCAATTTTCAATTCTTCATGCTTCTTTCCCAACTATATTTTTAAACTCTTTCCACTCCGGTGCAGATTTATAAAGGTCTACTGCACTTGCAGGAACATACAAAGTACAGAGTTGTTTCTCTAAGTCTTCAAAAACAGGAGTGTCTATTTTTTGTGGTGTAGTGCATCTGTTATGTATTTCTATTAAACTGTCGCAACGACTAAAAGCATCTTCGCCAATAACAATATCGCTGTCAGGAATAATTACAGAAGTTATACTTTCGCAACCACTAAAAGCATACTC
>JAISRU010000049.1 GCA_031273515.1 Bacteroidales bacterium
ATAATTCGGGGTTGAATGGAAGCTCCGCCGGTGATGATGTGAAATTCATTATCTCCGAATTTCTTACGCCACTGTCGATAGACCAATTTATCGTAGATTTTCGTCCATGTATTATACCATCCGTTTTTATTATAGTCGAATTTTTGTCCATGACGAATGGCGGCAAAATAAATTATCTTCTTGAATTTAGACAGATCTTTTCCTGCGGCATAGAGTTTATCGTAAATCATTTCCAGCACGCGGGGAACAGAACAAAATCCCTGCGCCTTTATATCCGCAATGTCGGTGGAGAGCGTTCCCAGATTTTCAGCATAATAAATACTCACGCCCAAATACTGATAATGATAATTCAGACTGCGTTCGTAGATATGGCACAGAGGCAAGAAACTGATTTCTCGGTTGGTATGATTGAGCGGTTGTACTTTTGCATGTCGCAGGAAATTATGCACAAGGTTTCCGTGCGAGAGCATCACGCCTTTGGGAGTACCGGTTGTCCCCGAAGTATAGATAATGGTTGCGATATCGTCGGGCGTTATGGCGGTTTTAATATCCTCGACAGTTGTTGCAAGTTCTTTGCGATGTAAAATTCCAAGTCGCAGCACTTCATTCAATTCCGTCTGACCCTCTATTTTATCCAGAACATACATGCCGTATTCCAGATTCAGTTCGGGAATGGCAGGCTGTACCTTGCCGAATATATTTTTATTGCCGACGATAAGCATTTTAGCGTCAGAATGGGCAATGATGTATTTATAATCTTCGGACGTAAGCGTTGGATAAATGGGAACATGAATGATGCCGAGCATTGACATAGCCATATCCATGATATTAAATTCGGGACGATTATTGGTGATAGTTGCAATTTTATCACCTTTACGCAGTCCCAGCTGGTGAAACCCATAACTTAACAGAACAGAGAATTTATAGTAATCGTTGACGCTAAAGCTGATCCATTCTCCGTTTCGTTTGCCGTTCAGGATGTTATCTTTTGGATATTCGGCGATAAGCCAGTCTAATAAATCGAAGGTTCTTGTAATTTCCATAATCGGTTCAAAAAAAGATTTGTTCGGCAAAGGTAGTAAAAAAAGTTTTTTCATGCAACAAAATACAGAATAAATAGCGCTATTATCTTTTTAGACATTATTAATCAGTCGATTAAAATTAATTCAGAACCATGATTTCGTAAAGAATAAAATTGTATCTTTGCAATCCTCAGAAACGGGGCATTAGCTCAGATGGCTAGAGCGTCTGGCTGGCAGCCAGAAGGTCATCGGTTCGATTCCGATATGCTCCACAAATTAATTGAAAAGTGAGAATTGAAAATGTCCATTCGGACGATTATTGTCTGAAGTCTGATTAATTTGATTAAGGAACGTGAAATAAATAACATATAATGATTAAATTTTGCAAGGATTACATCCCGTCAGGAATGCAGTCCTGTAAATGAAGACCATTACAAGTTATATATTTTTCATCACTAAATGATTGACATGATTGCCATTCGGGTGATTATCTTTTCCCGCAAAAATCGCAGAATACCGCAGAAGTTACACAGAGAGAAAAAATCATGTTAATCAATTAAATCAGAGTTCAGACAAAAATCAGATAAATCAGAGTTCAAAACAATATTTCAACAAATTTTATTTTCATGCAAGCTGCTTTTGAGACATATCTTACAGATAATCTACAGATAGACAATAAGGATACGATTTTACTTGCCGTCAGCGGAGGAATCGATTCCATGGTGATGTTGCATTTGTTTGCTCGGACGTCCATTCCTGTGACGGTAGCACATTGCAATTTCCAACTTCGCGGACAGGATGCCGTACAGGATGAAATCTTCGTTGCAGAGAAAACCCGTAATCTGAAAATTCCGTTGCACAGTATTCGGTTCGAAACAAAAGAATATGCACGACAAAACAGAATTTCAATCCAAATGGCTGCCCGTGAATTACGCTACAAATGGTTTAAAGAGCTGTGTCTTGAACATAATTACACGGCGATTGCCACAGCACATCACAGCGACGACGTCGTGGAAACATTTCTGTTGAACCTTCTACGAAAAACAGGCATCGGCGGATTACATGGCATTAAACCTCGATCGGGTCTTCTTATTCGACCCATGCTCTTTGCGGATAAAGAACAGATTACATCCTACGCAAAGCAACATGAGATTTCGTACAGAGAAGACGTTTCCAATACCGACGATCATTATCAACGCAATTATATTCGCAGACATATTCTTCCGGAATTTAAAAAAATAAAGTCCGATTTCAATGAAACACTCTTGAACAGCATCGACATTATTGCAGGACAGGAAAAAATATACAAAGAACATATCCGACAAATAACAAAAACTTTCCTGATGCAAACTCCGCATGGATTTGTTATCGATATCCAACAACTCAATACGCTTTCGCCTTTGGATATTTATTTATTCGAGATGCTGCATCCGTTAGGCTTCAATAAGACCCAGACAGACTACATCATCGGTTGTTTGTTGTCCAAAGAGGAAAAACTGTTTGTTAGCGCATCGCACCGACTTTTGAAAACTCGTAATACGCTCAATCTTTACCCTGCCCAAAAAACTAAAATCGCAACGTCCGCAATAGCTCGTCCTGATGCAGAATTATTTGCACTGAACGGAATTAAAATGGAAATAAAAGAACATACAAGCGGTTTCTCTTTCGATGCAGATCCAGCTATTGCTTATTTCGATTTGGACAAAGTTTCATTTCCTCTGCATATTCGTACATGGACAAAAGGAGATTATTTTTATCCTTTCGCAGGAAAAGGAAGAAAGAAATTGAGTGATTTTTTTTCCGATATGAAACTGAACAGTATCGAAAAACAAACAACCCGACTGCTTTGCAACAGCGACGGAAATATTATCTGGGTAATGGGTTTGCGTAGCGACAATCGGTACAAAGTCAGCGCTTCGACCCAAAGCATACTGATTTGTCGTTTAGCATTTTGAGATAACAATTCGGAATGTTTTCTCCATCCGTCCGCGCAATTTATACAGCAGCAAATAATAGGCGGCAACAGCAATCAACGACGGAACAATCTGAAGAATTTCCGAATCCGTTACGTGATACATTATGCCAAAGCAAATCAGCAAAAGGACAAGAGGCGCAATATAAGCATAAAACGTCGCTTTAAGTCCTGCGGATTCTTTCATACTCAGCTGTACTTCTTCCCCGACGGAGAACGAAGAAGCGTCTTTTGAGATAACGGTAATCAGTCTGTTGTTTCTTCCTGTCAGACAAGCGCTTTTATTCCGACAGCCAGAACAGGCATTGTCCTGATTTATCCGTACAACGACCTTATTCTCCGAAACGGAAACAACGCTGCCTGTGCAACCGATGCCAATATTCATTATTCTGCAACCAGTTTTTCGATGATTATTTTTATTTCTTCTTCGCTAAGGAGTCCTGCGATACGGGTGAGTTCTCCTTTGGAAGAACAAAAAAACAAAGTCGGAATACCTCTTATGTTATATGCGTCTGATATTTCCGAATTGGAATCGACGTCGATTGTATAAAAGTCGACTTTCCCCGCATACAGTTCTGCCATTTTGACAAGCGTGGGATACATTTCTTTACAGGGACGACACCAGTCGGCATAGAAATCGACCACGCAAGGTTTATCTCCCTTATACTTCCATGTTGTGCGATAATCGGC
>JAISRU010000056.1 GCA_031273515.1 Bacteroidales bacterium
AGGAGTTCAGCATTTGTAGCGAGTGTAAGAAAATTTAGCCAAGACAGGTACAGCGAGCGGCTTTTTTTGCTTACTTTTTTCAGCTGCAGGAAAAAAGTAAGAGGAAATAAAGACGTTTAGTACCCATGTCCAACATTGATGTTATTGTTGGTAGACTATTCAAATACCTTTTTGGTTCCGGCTTGTCCGGGTTAGGATGTGTACCCATTCTCAATTTATTTAATCATAGTCAATCAGATAAATCACAGTTCAAGACAGAAGTGTCCGAATGGCAATTCTCAATTCTCAATTAGTTTACGCTTGTTCACTTGTTTACTCGTTTATTGAAAAAAGCACAGAAAATATGCGAAAAAACAGAAACATTATCTGCCATTACAAACGCAAAAACCGATCTTTCTATTGAATATCTTTCATACGGATTTCAGGACGTGTTACTAATCAGCAAATTATATTCGGAGAAAAAAATAAAAACATCAGGAAAAAAAAGTGGGATTTATTGGAAGAAAAATACTATCTTTGCAAAAGTTTTTTAGCAATGCAAAACACATTTTATAACAAATATTAAATTCATACAAAGATGAGAAAAATAATTATCCCCACAGCCATAGTAGCTGTAATGTTTACTTCATGTAACAAGTACGAAGAATCAAATCCGATTGATCTGGGACAACTTCCCACGGTTACGCTTAGCGGAAACGTTTATGCTGATCTGGATGAAACAACGCCGAGTTTAGAGTATGCTCCTGCAGGAACAGAAATTCTTGTTTCAATCCCTTATGCCGATTACGATGCGAATAATGCATCGGGCGGGAATCATACGATATCCGCAACCATTGGAGAAGAAGGACGTTATTCTGTTAATATTCCCGTTGTCTCAAGCGGAGTAACCGCAACAATATCATTTGCAGATTTTATACGCGATGTAAAAAAACAAAATTCGGTCGGACAACAGGAAACTACGCCAAAGCGTTTTATCTGTAACGATATTTCAGTATCGATAGGTTCAGGCACAGGTCAAGGATCGCGTATTCTTGTCAACGCACAATACACTTCCAATGCCGTTGACCCCAATGCTTCGACTTCTATTGCAAATCCTACGCATACGGTGGAAGTTTCGGGAAAAATAGAATACGGAAATTCGGATACAACTGTAACTTCCATTCCCGAAGGAACAACATTCATCGCCGTGATTACGCTAACCGATCCGGACGGAAGAACGTATAAAACAACAACAACGGTTTCCACAGGAGCAGCAGGAACCTATAGAATCCAGACGCCTATGGTGGAAAGAGGAACGGCAAGCATTAAATTAGACGGCGAAGCATTCTGGATTTTCTTGGATGTATATACAGGCAAAAGAGCATTGTATCGTTACGTACTGAACACAAGTATCGGAGGAATATACAATACCCCGACCCATACAAACAGAGATATATCGTATACGAGATCAACAAAAATCAATGATATAGATTAATCCTCTGACGAAAATTTAAGTAAAACATAATCATTCTAATATTGAAGATTAATGAAGAAAGTAATAATTCTAAGTATAGTAATTCTCTGCGGCATAAGCAACAGTTTTGCTCAGGAAGAGAACAAAAAAGACAGAGGTAATAAAGATTTCTCAGAAATATTGCCTCACGGCGGAGATTTTGCGCTGGGAATGGATGTTGTGAACTTGGTAAAGACAATCAATAACAGTATCACAAATGCAAATTCAGGCAACAGTGTTGTCGCTTTTCGGTCTGATTTTTTCGGGAAGTATTTTCTCAATACCAGAAACGCACTTCGTTTTCGTTTGGGAATAGGCTTGAATAACAGTACCAATCGTGCATTTGTAAGAGATGACGCCGCCAATTTACTCAACCCGATAACTAACGATCCTTTGTTGGAAATTAAAACGGTTGATGTGCGTAAACTGAGAAATACCACGCTGGAATTGGGCATAGGTTATGAATACCGCAGAAGTCTGTGGAGAGTGCAGGGATATGTGGGAGCTGAAATATTCGGAGGAACAATACTGCATAAAAACACCTTTGAATATGGCAATCCCATGACGGAAACCAATCAACAACCAACCTTCGACCCTCTGACTGACCTTAACAATCCGTTGCCTAATTTGCTTGGATATCGTCCTTTGCAATCAAAGGGAGGCAATACCCTGACCGCAGGAGCCGCCTTGTTTGTCGGAGCGGATATTTTTCTTTGTCGCAATCTGTCCATAGGAGCAGAATTTAATCTGGAAGGAAGATACAATCGTACAGGAGAATTGAATATGCTGACCGAAACTTGGATACTACAACAGGCTTACAAGGCAAAAGAAGCAATAATACCCGTTACTTCTTCTTTCAGACTGCTGCCTATAGGACGACTCAATCTATCAATCTATTTTTAAAGACGGATTATTTGAATTTTAAAAAATTAATAGTTTCAGGCTGTTTGTAAAAGAACAGCCTTTTTTAGTGTCTGAACTCTGATTATTTTTGTCTTGAACTCTGATTTGTCTGATTAAATGATTAACATGATTAAACAATTGTCTGAATCAGGATTGGCTTCGCCTTCCTCCTTGCGGTTCGGCATAGTCAGCAAGCTACCTCTGCGCTCACTCACTGCGTCGGGTGCCACACTCCGCTGGCGCTATGTTCGCAATGACGGGAGCGTTGTTTGCGTCCGTATGGCAATTTTCAATTTTCAATT
>JAISRU010000123.1 GCA_031273515.1 Bacteroidales bacterium
GAAAATTGAAAATTGAAAATTGAAAATGACCGTGCGCAAGCATACGCATTGCTTTGTGATCTGCACTGCACAATGACGAAAACATTCTTGTTCTGTTTTCACTCTTTCGTACTTGTTTATTCTTCCAATCGTTCACTTGTTTGCTCATTTCATCTGTTTATGTTTTCTATTTACTTTATTATCAACATCATTGCGAGGAGCGAAGCGACGTAAGAATAAGCGTAATGCCGTTTCAATTCGTTTAATCATTTAATCAGATGGTTATTGAGCTTGTCGAAATATAAATCACAGTTCAAGACAATAATCGTCGCTTGCGCCATTTTCAATTTTCAATTATCAATTTTCAATTATCAATTATAACCCCGCCATTGTCTTGTAGGATTGCAATTCTCTGGCAGAAAACATATCGATATATGCTTCTTTTTCTCTGTTTTGCGCATTTGTCATGGTAATAAAAACATCGGCAGTATGACTGTAAACACTGCTGCGACTTGCATCCAACAACAACAGATAACCCATGATAATATTGCCAATACTTTCCACTAAACGTCTGGCGGTTAAATCGTACATTTCCGGATTATCGTAGCCTTTTGCTTTTTCCACTGTCTTTTCGTAACGGACAGTCATATCCACAAGCATGTCTTTGAGATACTGCAATTCAGGATTTATCGGTTCGGTTTCGTATTCTTTTATTTTATTGAGATAAACGCCGCTTCCTACGCCCCGTACAGCTGCAACTACTTGCAATTGAGATGTTCCTTCGTAAATGGAGGTGATGCGGGCGTCGCGATAAAGTCGTTCCACAGGAAAATCTTTCATAAATCCCGTTCCGCCGTGAATCTGCATGGCGTCGTATGTTATCTGATTGCAATATTCGCTTGCCGTCAGTTTCAGCAAAGGCGTGTAACTGTCTGCCAGACGCTGATAATATTTCATTTCGGTTCGTTCTTCGGGAGTGATTGTTAGCTTTTTCAGTTTGTGTTCCAACAATTTTTGCATGTCCACAAAACGACTTGTTTCATAGAGCAACGAACGAATGGCGTCGGTCTTTGCCCGCATATTGGCTAACATCTCAAAAACAGCAGGAAACCGAATAATGGCTTTTCCGAATTGTTCCCTTTCTCCTGCATATTTTTCAGCTTCTCTGTATGCCGCTTCGGAAATCCCTACCGCCTGAGCGCCAACCCCCAAACGCGCTCCGTTCATGAGCGTCATTACATATTTTATCAGTCCCATGCGTTGATCCCCAACCAATTGAGCGGGCGCATTGGTAAATACAAGTTCACAGGTGGGAGAACCTTTAATCCCCAATTTATGCTCAAGTCTGCGCACGCTTACCGACCTGTCTTTTCTGTCGTAGAGAAAATACGAAAGTCCTCTTGCATCTTTTGTCCCTTCTTCGGAACGCGCCAAGACCAATTTAATATCGGCGTCTCCATTGGTAATGAAACGTTTAACGCCGTTTAATCTCCAACAACCCGCTTCTTCGTCGAAAGTTGCTTTGAGCTGTACTGCCTGCAAATCCGATCCTGCATCGGGTTCGGTTAAATCCATCGAACAGGTATATCCCTGATTAATCAGCGGAAGATATCTCTCTTTGAGTTCTTCAGAGGCAAAGGCGTGAATGGTTTCCGCACAATCCTGCAATCCCCAGATATTGGCAAAACTACTGTCTGCACGTGAAATCAGTTCATTGGCGATTACATAAGGCATCATCGGAAAATTAAGTCCTTTGTATTTTCTGGGCAACGCAATACCATAAACGCCTGCATGTACCAGCGTTTCGTGATTTTGCTGCGTCCCCTGTGCATATATAACCTCATTACAAACAAGTTGCGGACCCTCTTCATCAACGCTTTCGGCATTCGGAGCAATAATATCCGCACAAATTTCTCCTATAATTTCCAATACCTGTTCGTAGGTATCCATTGCATCCTCAAAATCGACGGGAGCTGTATCGTATTGCTCCGACTCCTGATAATCGTTCTCTTTCATCGCCACAATGCGTTTCATGAGCGGATGGTTCAGATGAAATTTCAAATGCTCGTTATCTAAAAAATAGTTTGCCATATTTTCTACAAGTTTATAAATCTAATTGATTGATTTTATTTGTTGTGTTTTTTGTAATAGTGAATGATTTTAGGTATAATCTGCATGACGTCGCCCACAAGGGTATAGTCTGCAATGCTGTTCACGGGCGCAAGGGGGTCGCTGTTGATGCTGATAATCTTGGCAGACTGATCCATTCCCGCCCGATGCTGTACCGAACCTGAAATGCCGCAGGCAATATAGAGTTTCGGACGGACGGTCATTCCTGTTTGTCCGATTTGTCGTTCCTGTGTACAGAAAGAGGCGTCGACAGCGGCACGGGTAGCTCCCACTTCTGCTCCCAAGACTTCCGCCAATCTGTAAAGGATGTTGAAATTTTCTTTACTTCCCATTCCGTATCCACCTGCAACGATAATTTGCGCTCCTTTCAGATTTACTTTCGGAGATTCAATGTTGCGCTCTATAATACGGACGACTTCTTCCGCATCGGAGAGTATCGACAACTCAATTTTATTCATTTCAGGATGATTGGGTTCTGTTGTTGGGTCTAACTTCATCACGCCTTCCCGAACGCTTGCCATTTGCGGACGTGTTTCGGGATTGATAATCGTTGCAATGATATTTCCTCCGAAAGCGGGACGAATCTGGAACAACAAATTCTTATAGATTTTGCCTGCCTTCTTTTCTTCGTGATCTCCAATTTCCAGACTTGTACAATCGGCAGTTAATCCGCAATGCAAAGCCGAAGCCAGACGGGGAGCAAGATCTCTTCCTGTGGACGATGCGCCTAACAACACAATTTCAGGTTGTTCTTTTTCAAAGACAGTCTGCACTATCTTCGCATGAGGCAGCGTGCGATAGGGAAACAGACGTTTATCTTCCGCATAATGAATTCGGTGAATGGAAAAATAGGCAAGTTGTTGTTTTGCCTCATCCAGATTATCTCCAATCAGTACCGCTTCCAATTTCACGCCCAACTGTTCTGCTAATTTTCGACCTTTGGACAAAAGTTCCAGCGAAACATCTGCAACTTTTCTTTCTTCGGTCAGTTCGCAATATACAAATACATTGTTCATTGTTTTTTCTTTTGTTGATACAATATTTATTTTATCCGATAATTCTGCTTTCGAGCAATTCCGTTACCAACTGTTCCACATCGGCGTCGGAGGCGGAAAGGAGTTTAGAATCTTTTTGTGTCAGAACCACGTTCTCAATTTTCTTGACCTTTGTCGGCGAACCGTTCAGTCCCAGACAGGTAAGATCGGCATGAATAGTTTCAGCGTTCCATTCTTCGATGAGCAAATCGGGACGTTTTTCATACATTTGGGTATAGTCGCGCGTATCGGTCTGGAGTTCGGAGGCGGTGCGGGCATGTTTGTATTTCATGAGAAGTCCGGCATTGCGCGACCTGCACGGAGCAGCAGAAGCATGTACCGTAACCAAGACAGGCAGAGCCGTTTCCACTGTTTCCACGCCTCGTTCCAAACGACGTTTGATACGTATTTTCCCACTATCTGCCCACAAGAGTTCTTCGGCGTATGTAATCTGCGACCACTGTAATTTTTCTGCAATCTGAGGACCCACCTGAGCCGTATCTCCGTCTATAGCCTGTACGCCGCAAAATATAATATTCGGACGACAACGTTCCACCGCTTTGGCTAAGGTATAAGATGTTGCGAGGGTATCCGAACCTGCAAATCGAGCATCGGTTAACAGGTAGCCTTTGTTTGCGCCGCGGTACATCGATTCACGGATAATTGCCGCCGCACGTGGAGGTCCCATAGTGATAACGTTTATTTCCGCATTCGGAATGCGGGATTTTAATTCCAGCGCCATTTCAAGCGCATTGAGGTCGTCGGGATTGAAAACAGCGGGCAGTGCGCCTCTGTTCACTGTTCCGTCTTCTTTCATGGCGTCTTTCCCCACGTTGCGTGTATCGGGAACCTGCTTCGCCAAAACAAGGATATTGAAACTCATGTTCGTTTGTTTTACAATTAAAATTCAGGATTGCAAAAGTACAATTTTTTTTTGACGTCTGTGCCATACTTTCTCTCGAAAATGAAGATTTGTCGTTT
>JAISRU010000233.1 GCA_031273515.1 Bacteroidales bacterium
CATTGTCAATGTCCGTCAGCATTTGCGATACATACATGGTACTGCCATTATCCCACTGATAGCCCCAGGCATATCCGATGTCCGGGTCGTCACCGTAAAAACAGACAACCAATATTGCCTTGTTCGTTCCACTTCCCGTCCAGTGATTGATACTGGAAGGATCTACATTAGGGTATGGATCTTGTCCATACATAAAAACGCTGATCATCGTCAGCATAACCGTCAAAAATGTTATTTTCTTCATTTCTATTGATATTATAATAATTAAAAGATTTAAAATTCAAAGATCACTTTCCCCTGAAATTGTCGTCCTGTCATCGGATAACTCTTCACGGTTTCGTATTGTTTATTCAGTATGTTGAGAACTTCTGCCCGCAGACTTAACTGCGTATTCTTCAGCTTGAAGCTCCGAAACAATGCTGCATTGTGTTCAAAATATCCTTCTATATAATTTGCGGCAGTATTTTGTCCGAGCATATAGCGACTGCCCACGCATAAGACCGTATAAGCGAAATTAATCCATTTGGTCTGCAGGACAAAAACGCCTGAACCTGAATGTCGAGGCGTATAGGGTATTTGGTGCATGTATGTCTTGTTTTGTTTATCGGTAACATCCACCGCATGTTGAAAGGTGTATCGAAAAGTAATGTCAAAAGCTACGGCTTCGGACGCTTTGATGTTTGTTTCCATTTGTATATCCACGCCTGCGATAGAGACTTTGCCAAGATTTATCATCGTCCAGACGAACAGATTTTTATTGGGAATGGCAATGATTTTGTCCTTTACACGATTGAAATAGAGGTCGGCAGTAAACGAAAAATATGGCAGATGACGATGCAGATATTTCAGCCATGCCAATCCCAGATTGAGCTGATGCGTAATTTCGGGAGCAAGGTCGGTATTGCCCACCAGCCGATAATACAAATCGTTGAAAGTGGGTAGACGGAAGCTGTTTTTGTAAAAGAAGCGCACCGACATATCCTCTTTTGCAAACGGATTGACGGACAAACTGACCGAAGGAGTCAAGCGATTGTATTCTTTTTCGCCTTTTCCTGTTTCGGTTTTATCGGCGACAAACGTATGAAGAAGCGTTGCCGAAACATTCATTCTTTGACGTTTATACATTGCCGAAAGCGCCGTCAGAGAACTGTATCGCGTCGGATTGGAAAAATCAGACATGGACGTATTCATATTGTTGAGCGATAAATCGTTTGACAATGACAAAAAGACCGATTGCAAAGGTTTATACAATACCGCATTCGAGAGATAGTATTCTCTTTGCCAATATTTGTTATCCAATTTTCCTTCGATATTGAGATAATCGGGGTCGAGATAGCGCAGATATCCGTAGTTTATTTTTCCGTTGCTTTGATAACTGACCTTTTGAGAAACAGTATATTGATAATGGATCTGAGCAAAGATATTTTCTTCCCACATCCGTTGGAGCGATTGCGTATTGTAGAGGATAACCGCGCCGGGTAATCCCTGATTGTCGTAATAATAGAACAGTTTTGCCGATAGATAATGTTTGTCGGAAAAATGCACAAAACAATTGGCGTCCAAACGAAAGACCTGTATATCGGTATTTGTCCGTTTTTCTTTACTGATGCTGTCGCCGTTGTGAATGGTGAACGGATATTCTCCTTTGTGGTAGATATATTCCGTATATATAGATGTAGAAATCCGTTTCCCGATTTTATTTTCGAGCAGAAAGGAAGGATTGAACAAAAGAAACGACCCTGTCCGAAAGGCAATTCTGCCGTTGACAGTTTTTTTATCCCGAAAGACAGGCTGCAGGGTATGGAAACTCAGCACGCTTCCTGAAGAAAACAGTCGAGCGGGGAGAAAGATGTCGTTTTCGTTGCCGTTAGCGAGAGATATTGCCGCCATATTGTCCAACGAAAAGCGACCGATATTCACCTGTCCCGTCTGATAGTCCGAAACGGGCAGACCGTCGTAGGCTATCAGCGTATGATTAGCTCCGAGACTGCGTACCGAAACGGTTTTCAATCCGCCGATCCCGCCGTAATCTTTCACGGTTACGCCCGCAAAATACCGAACAGCATCCGACAGTTGCATCGCAGGAAGCTGTACTAAACGTAAGCTGTCGAGCAATTGCAGAGGCGTCGCCGATGTGCGAACGGGTAAGGGTCGTTTGTTGTAGACCGTTACATTGTCTAAAATAAATATTGCCGTAGTGTCTGTTTCCTGTGCAGTCAGCAAATTTCCGTAGAGTCCTGCGACGAGGTACAGACAAGCCTGCAATCCGGCTTTTCGAGTTATCGTCATTTCTTTTATTTAGTTCCTCCGACTTTATATTCTGCGGCGTCGGACAAACTTTGGAGAAAAGAAAACGATCCATGCGGAAAAACTGCGAAAGAGTAATACTGCATAAAGCCTTTTCCACGAAAGCTCATCAAACGCCCATTTGGCAGGTCTTCTGACTTACTCCTGTCTTGAAAGCCTTCCCATTTCCTTCGGAAGAAACAGTGGCAAAAGTTTTCAACACATCTACAGAGCTTACAGCAGCGGGACTGTCAAGGATTTACACCTTGTTCCCTTTTCATCGTCCGTCCATAAGAACGTCCGAACCAAATGAGTTGCAAAGATAGTAAAAAATAATTGAAAATTGAAAATTGATAATTGAAAATGAGCCTGCGGATGCTTTTTCCTCACCCCCGGACCCTCTCCAAAACTGGAGAGGGGAGATATAAATCTGTGTTCATCTGTTGCATCGGTGTTATCTGTGTGCTAAAAATAATCACCCGCAGGCAATTCTCAATTTTCAATTCTTTTGACTATCTTTGCAGACATTATTAAAATCAATAATTCAATGAGGAACACCCTTGCTTTGGTCGGGAGACCCAATACCGGAAAATCTACTTTATTCAATCGACTTACTAAGACTCGCAGCGCTATTGTCGACGCTGTTTCGGGCGTAACCAGAGATCGTAACTATGGTACCGGCGACTGGAATGGTATCGAATTTTCAGTGATCGATACAGGTGGTTACGTGCTTAATTCCGAAGACATTTACGAAAGTGAAATCTGTAAACAGGTCAAACTTGCCATCGACGAAGCCGATGCAATTCTGTTTCTGGTGGACGGTCGCGACGGAGTAACCGCCTTGGATACCGATATCGCTACCATGTTGCGTCCTTGCGACAAACCGGTATTTCTGGTGGTCAATAAGATAGATTCTCCCTCGAATTACAACGACCAAATGGAATTTTATGCATTGGGATTTCCTGAAATGTATGCTGTTTCGTCTGTCTCTGGAAGCGGTACGGGTGAACTCTTGGACGAAGTTGTGAAACACTTCTCGACTACCGAAGATACAATAGAAGAAGATATTCCAAAAATAACTGTTATCGGTCGACCTAATGTAGGAAAGTCGTCCATGATAAACGCTTTCCTTGGTACGGACAGAAATATTGTAACTCCCTTAGCCGGAACAACAAGAGACAGTATCTATTCTCGATACAAGGGATTTGGATTCGATTTTTATCTGGTAGATACCGCCGGACT
>JAISRU010000246.1 GCA_031273515.1 Bacteroidales bacterium
GGCACACCGACATACATCTCCACCAGTTCCAATGCGATTCACACAGCCGGAGTGGATTCACGACTTTGTAGCCCGCGTCTTTGAGTTCGCACTCGCACAGGTAGAATTTATACCATACATCTGCCGTGTGTTCTCCTGTTATTTTGCCTGCTATATACACTCTCTTTGTTTTCATTCCGTCAGTTTGTTTATCAATTGTACCGAATAGTCGAACTCATCCCTCAGTGCGAGAACATACCTGTGCCGAGTTGCTTCCACATAGGAATAGACTGTCCTGTCTTTTGTTTCCACATGGTAGCCTTTCTTACGTAGAATGTAATGCAGCCGATAACGTTTCCTGTTCTGTTTTGCTGTCATGGTATTTGTTTGTTTTGTTCTATACTGTTAAAAATTATACGGGCTATCTCTGGCACTACGGCGTTTCCATACGCTCCGATTTCATTCTTAACCAATTTTCCGGGTATCCCATCATCCTCCTGCAAAAACTCGCCGTAATTTTCAAGCCATAACAACCAGCCATTTGCTCTGCTAAATTCCCGTTGGGATGCCTCGTGTATCGCTTTTTCAATGCTTCGAGCGAAAATCCGTATCTTATCGAATCCGAAAACGTCGGTGTTATAAACAATTCCGAATATACGTTCCCTTTTGTGAGGAAACCCGATCCACGAAGCGCATACAGTACACCATTGTGAACTAAACCCGATTTGGGAATATGCGGATACAATGACAGGCAAATATTTTCTGATTCTTGCGACATTTTCCCAAACAACGTATCTTGGTCGAATTTCATCAACGGCTCGTAACATCTCAAAAAACAATCCGCTTTTTTCTGCATATATCCCTTTTTTATAGCCTGCAATTGAGATGTCCTGACAGGGGAACCCTCCGGAAATAACGTCAATTGTGCCTTTGTGTCCTGTAAAATCCGTCTCTTTGATGTCCTCATACAATATACTTTCAGGGAAATTATATTTAAGTACTTTCCTGCAAAACTCGTTATTTTCGCATTGAAATACGTTTCTCCATCCGCACCATTGCGCAGCTAAATCAAAACCTCCAATTCCCGAAAACAAACTTCCGTGTGTCATGACTTTATGTCTTTACCCTTCAATAATGAAGACGAAATTGCTATACAATCAGCCTTAATCACTTCCCGTCTTACAATCCATGTTCCGACAGTCATATCAGGAACTTGTTTTTCCAGATCTGTTTGATAAGTCATGCGTGCGTTTTCTATCGCCTGTTCCATGTCGTCATTATCATTTTCACGAACAACAGCGAACGTCATATAAACCCTTTGCGATTTCACGTACTCGCCTTTAGCCTGACCTCCTATTTTCACAAGGTGGATTTCCTGTTTTCTAATTCTCTTTTCTTTACTCATTGTCAATTATCAATTGTCAATTATCAATTCTTTTATGTTTTTCTACCTCTTTGTAATAGGCTTCTTTTAGTTTATAGTCCGGTGTTTTGCCTGCACGACGAAAAACCTTCTCTACTTGTTTCCAGAAGACGTCTGCAAGATAAGCATCCCCGCCTGTAACCTCCAAAATTTCCTGTATCTCTTTTTCGTCTGTCATCACCGATGGGTTAAGCGTTAGACATGGATAAATTCAACCATACTTCCTGACCGTTTGCGTCTTTGTATTTAGCTTTTACAAAGGTGGTCGTTTTGCGCGGCTGGTATGCCGACTGTATCTCCGACACTGCCTCTATCAGCGATGCGTCCCCTATTTTGGCGGCTCTGTTTGAGAGTTCTATAACGCGGTTTGCTTTCAGCAGTCCGTCTTTATTGGGTTTGAGCAAGTCTTTTATCATTTCAACCAATTCTTTGTTGCCGTCGTTCATTTTCGACATAAGCCATTTATTCACCCTGTCAATACCCGATGCTGCCATGTCGGCGTCCCATCCATCTATGACGTTATGACCCAGAATAATTGTTTTTTTACAATCAGCAGAAGATATACTGTGCGACTGCTGACGTTCCATTGCATCGTCGCTCATTCCGTAGGCTTCTTTTTTCAACGATAGCAAAACCTCTACTTCGCTAAACACCTCTTGTTTTACCTCTTTGAGCGTATCCTCTACGCCTCGCAGCTTGTCGAAATACACATTCACAAACTCGTCCGACATGTCTTTAAACATCTCCTTTTGTTCCTGTTGTTTTTTCTTTTTCTCTCTTTGTTCCTGTTCTAATTGTTCCAATAATTTTGCCTTTTGTTCCGGCGTTAATTCGTTTAAGTCCATTTTCTACGATTTTTAAAATTTGCTCCCGCCGGAGAATCGAACTCCGGAATAACCATTCGGGATTGCCAACTAATTGCCAATTAACTATTGACAATTAATGATTGAAAAAAATCTGAATCAAAGAATATCTTTTATCGCCCGCAGGCTCATTTTCAATTTTCAATTTCCAATTCTCTGTGTTCTCTGTATCTTCTCTGTGCACTCTGTGTAACTTTCTTCTTCCGCATGGCAATTATCAATTGTCAATTATCAATTATCAATTCAAAGGTACACCTGTACTGCATAGTATCCTGTTTCTTCCCAGTCTTCGCAGCTATTGTTATGACCTACCCGTCTGTGTTTTTTCAGACACCGGTAAATGTATTTCCTGTGGCTTTCGTTTTCCCTGTCCGGATTTTTCAGCTTCCAGCAATATCTGCAATGACTGCATATTTCTTTTATTTCCTTTGTGTCGCTTTTCCTTTCTCTGAATGGCATGACTAAAAATTATCAATTATCAATTGTCAATTATCAATTGTTTGAAAACCTCAATTCCGCTTCCTTATTCATCGACAGCTGTGCTTCCTGTTTGCGGCAAAATTCCGCATACAGACGCTGCAAATCGACTTCCGTAAGGTCGTTGATGTTCCCGACCCCGCCCGCCTTGCGGATTATCCCAAGCACGTATTTCATCGACGGACATTTGTTCTGCAATTCCATCCAACGAAATACCGCTTTGATAACTCCTTTGCGTTTTTTGTCCATCTCCGCCGTGTAATGACTTTTAAGATTTTTCGGCTTCTGCATTAGTTCGGTCAGGTATTTGATTATGTGCATCGCGTCGATGAACTGCAATTCGCTCATCCTGCTTGCTCTGCCTTCCGTCCACCCCGGAAGCATCTCATTGAAAACATCGTGCGTAATATTTACCTGTTTCATCAAAAAAAACAGACGTTTGCGCTGTCCTTCCGACATCGGATTCAGTACCTTATTCTTTTTTGTCTCTTTCATGTCTATACTCTTTTATGTCCTTATAAAATTCCGTTATAGTCAAATACGACAACACGCCAAATAAAACCGACAATACGACGTAAAAGCATATTCGTGTCGGCAGTTCTGTCAGTGTAGCGCTGTATGCGCATCCTGTAGCGGCGACCGTAAATGTCGCCGCAAAGAATGCATTCAATATGAGAGAAAGTATCGTTTCAAACTTATTCATAGCCAATTTTTTTTTGTCAGTTCATCGTTTAAATCCATGTGTTGACCGCCTCCGTAACGACTTACAGGAAACATCCGAAAGCCTTCCACCCTGCATATCACATTCGATAATTTCATGATATCCTTTGCTATATTGCCCTTCGGATGCTTCCCTTCCACATGCGACACATAAATAAACAGCTTGTTTTTAAACGCACTGCGCATAAACAGATACTCCTTGTATTGCAGTCCCCAAAACTGTAGCGTGTCTATAATGATTATCTTCGGACTGCGCTGTTTTTTCAGTCTTTCAATCAGTTCTTCGATAGGTTCATTATCGCAAATCAGCATTTTACGGTTTACCTCTATCAGATTGTTGCGCTTGATCGCCTCCTGAAAACTTATCGAGCGTCCCTCTTCCACTGCGTTATAAAGTACTTTCCCGAAGCGGGTCAGGTATTTGGCAAGTTTCATGGTAAAGTCTGTCTTTCCGTTCTTTGTCTCTCCGTAGACAATCCACGTCCCTTTGAGCTCCGGACAACCGAACGCTTCCTTCCAGACGCCCTCAAACTCTGCCGTCCGCAATTTCGTATTCAACACATTCTGTACTGTCAGAGCCCTCATGCCGTAATGTTTTTTTCGTTACGTTTTTTGATAGCGTATATTTTCCGCTTCACGCGACGAAGATCCCCTTCGCTTTCACGTACAATTTGTCCAATAATCGCTTTATCGCTAATCCCGTTTGCCATACAAACCTCTGTTATATCGTTGGCATTGGCTCCAAACATCGGTATGAAATTCTTACCAATACGGCTGTATATTTCCTTATACCCCTTCCGATTGAGCCGACGACCCCGTTCTATACGCTTTTCCAAATAATTCGTCGCAAGCAACACAAGTCCGCAACTGCCTTCCAGCTGATTGTACATCGTGATGAAAAAATAAAGCACGTTATCACTCAGTTTGTCTGCTTCATCCATGATAATAAGCGGTTTTTCTATCTTTTTCAACTCGCCTACAATCAACTGTATCAAATCACCCACCGTGTCGCTGTGTGCCGTCCGTCCCATCACCCGAAGCAATTCATGAAGAAAAAACTTCCTGTTCCAAAAATCACTGCAACTCAACACGTATACATTCGGATTGTTTTCACTGTAATGCTTCGACACATTCGACTTGCCCGTACCCGGCTCGCCGCATATTGCCATTGCTTCCGAATCCAACTGAGCATCCCCGAACAGTTGGTTTAACATCCGGTAATCGCGCGTTTCTACTATGTTCCACGTCCGACTTCCTGCGCCTATCTGAGACGCTATATTGCGCCACATCGTATCGTTTATCAGTTCCCACTCCCCATTGAGCAACTTACTGATCGTCGCAGCCGATACGTCTCGCAAACTGTTCGCTGCCTTGTTCTGACTGCCTTTTGTCAAGCAATATGCCTGCAGTCTCTCCTGAATCTCTTTTTTTTCGGTATCATTCATATTTTGTTTATATTTATTTTAATTTAATTACACCCTGTTGTAAATGTCCGCCTCGTCGTAGCCTTCTATGCCGACCGGAACTAATTCGCTTTCCTTTTTCTGGACGCTTCCCACTGTCGCACGCGATTTCTTGCTTATGCCCGCTATTCTGGGCATATTCAACCCGTGCTGTGAAGGATGCTCCCCATGTTTCTCCAATATATCTTCTGTCTTTTGCTGCATGTCTATGCGCAATGTCTTGTTCATACTGTCGTTGTACTTCAAAAAGAATGTATCAAAGCTGTCCTGTTCCTGTATGTTCCGATGTGTTTCTATGTATTTTTGCGCTATCGTAACAAAACGATAATCATCTTTATGCGTCCTTTCATACAGCGATACGCTTGTCATATCTTCAGGATCGTAACCAATGTGGAATTTCCGGTCTACGTTCTTTCGCAAAAAATCATAATCCGGCAAACCCTCTACCGTCTGTACCTCGTAACTGTATTTTTGCCTTTTCAATGTCATTGTAATGCCGTTAGAACGGTATTTTATCGGCTCCGGATTTATCACTCCGAACATGTATATCATGTCCCGCAATTCTATCTTTTTCGACTTCGGGTTTTCGCTCTTCCTGTACATCTCTATCCGTTTTATCCCTGTCTTTGGATGCATCCCCTCGTTCCATTCCTTACGACATCCCTCATACAGTCGTATCGTCTGCTCCAAATTCTGGAGATTGTTCTTATTTGAAAGCAAAAACTCTCTGTTTGCCTTGCTTTCCTGTTTTTTCGATGTTATATTCTGTCCCGTGAAACACCAGTGACGATGCATCACCTGTTGCTGAAATCTACCAAACAAACTTTCTATTGTCTTGCTTTTTCCGTTGTAAGGCTGTGTGTTTATTGCTATATTCGACAGGCTCCGAAAGAATTGTCCCGACACTAATTTTTTATGCCCTCCCTGATTGTCAAAACGGATTTCATAAGGCTTGTAGCCGCTAAACCGCATCGCCATTTTATATGCATGATATTGCGCTTCGAAATCTTCCGTATCGCTTACATGATAACCCAGCAGACACTCGCTGTAGACGTCTATCACCTCATACACATTGCAGGTTTTTATGTTGCCGTTTTCGTCCAAGTAGAAGAAATTCAGCTTTGTTCCGTCACCGTACCACAGCGAATCTCGCATTGAGGGCATGATCGTTTTGTTTATGCGGGTATATTTCTCTTTTGCCGTCAGTTCACCGTAACGACTGCCATACCACAACGGCTTTACCTCCGGACGATTTAAAAACAAATCAATGGCTTTTTCGCTTCGCAGTTCTTTCCACCCTTCTATCTTCGCAAGGGCATTGTATTCTTCAAACAACTGCATCACCGTACATCTGTTTATCATGGATGCGTAGCGCGCTGTCAGCCATTCTTTGGCTTCATCGTTTATCTTTTCTGTGTTTTTGTTCCCGAAATGACCCCGTATCAGCGTTTGATACCCTTCCGCAAAGAAATCCTTGTATTTCTGTTCAAATTTGCGGGCAGTTACAGGCAAACCATTCGGATAATCACTCATGACTTCCTGCGCATATCCAACACAATACGCCCACCATTCCTTCTTTACCGGCTTTTTATTCAGACGTTTCCGTACAATTTCATGTTCCCTGTATTTTTCCCGAAGCGCATTCAGTATAGAGGCTTCGTTTGTATATTGTGTGATTGTATTGTCGGGCAGTTTCATATCGTTATCGTCGCCGTAACGATACCCGCGAAAGAAATCCAACGCATTACCGTCTATGCTGATATAGTGCGACGCTAACTTCGGTTCATCCACCTTGCCGAATTTTGCTTCTATCTTTTCCATCCTGTCCCGACGGCGAATACTTTTTACATCTATATATGTGTTCCCGTCAATGCCACGACTGACAATAGAAAGACCATTACGTTGTCTGTCCATTCGGAATTGATGGTAGCTTAGTCCTGCCGACAACCAATCGTTTACCGTAATCGCTATTTTGTCGTTTATTGTCTGGTACATCTTATATATAGATATAATGTTTTACAGTTCATTAATATATTGAACAACCTCGTCGTCGTCGAGGGTGTGAAAATAACAATGATCCCCATCCTCTATCTCTGCGAAAACAGAATCATGATCGTAATCCTCAAAATCTTTCACAATGTCATCTGTGTATCTGTATTTTTTTCTGATTTCTAATTCGCTTACTTTCATTTCGGTTGATTTTAATTTTTAATTTCTTTGTTCCCCGCCGCATCTCGCTTGCGGACGACCTCTTCGGTTCGGGGAATTTTTGCTACCTTTGCAGCAATCACAAACTTAAATATTTTTTATCATGAAAAACAGTTTCAAAGCTGGCGATGTCG
>JAISRU010000288.1 GCA_031273515.1 Bacteroidales bacterium
CGACAAGACGAAAACAAAAAGATAATAGCATATTCTGCCAAAAATTACATCAATTTTGAACATAAGATACTAACGGGACAGGCGTTGCCGTCCTTTATGCGACAATTTGAAATGCACCCATTGATAATTGCCTGCAGACGCTTCTCCGCTCTCCAAAATGGGAGGGGATGGGGGGTGAGGAAAAATAATCAGATCAATCACAGTTCGAGACAACTTTCAGGAGGGTCTGGGCTTCATTTTCCCACGACAATTCGGCATTGGCACGAGCGAAACCTTCTTTGTTCTTCTCCTGAGTGACCATTTGTCGGATTGTATCTGCCAGAAATTCCGGAGAATAATCATCTATAAGCGTCCCGATACCATAGTGAGCGACAATTTTTCGGATTTCAGGGAAGTCGCTCGATAATACGGGGACCTCCTTCCGCATATAATCAAAGATACGGTTGGGAAGCGCATAATAATAATTTAGTCCGGCGTTCTCGAGTAGATTGACCCCAATATCCGCACAAGCAGTATAGCCTGAAAGCTGCTCAAAAGGAACTTTCCCGATAAAAATTACGCTGTTGTTCAGATTGCGTTTATGGACTGTTTCTTTGAGTTCCTGCAGTTTATCTCCGTCTCCTACGACATAGAAAACAAATTCGTCGAGCAAAGGCATGGCGTCAATAATCCACTCGATACCTCTGCCTGTATTGACTGCTCCTTGATAAAGAATTATTTTCTTCCCCTGACCCTGAATAACAGGCTGACCCGAAACCCTCTCCTGATCCGCCAAGGGAATATTGCGTACCACCTGCATGTCTATCCCGTACTTTTGATTGTAGACGTCGGCGATAGACCGACAGACAGTATACGTGTTTTTCAGACGGGGAAAAAGTAAATCTTCGATCTTTGTCCAGACTGCTTTGACTAATTTTCTATTCGCCACTTCGGGTGTTTCGGGAAACATTTCGTGAGCGTCGAAAATCAAGGGTTTCCTGCGGACAACAGCCGCCAGATAACCCGCAGGAAGCGTATCGGTATCATTCGAAAGATACATATCCGTCCTGTCGAAAAGCAGATATAAAAACAATCGTACATTGTATTCAAGGTAAAAGAAGAAAGAACGACGAAACAATAAACGCATCCGGCAAGTCTGATAGTCCCGTTTCAGCGACTTGCTCTCCGGCAGACGGCGTCCTATCAGTTTTACCCTGTATCCGTTTTGAGAAAGACTGCGGCAAACCTTGTGTACCCGTTGATCTGCAACTAAATCATTCGTTACGAAAACACTGATCCTCTTTTCCATTTCGGTTTCTTCGACAGCGATTGTCTGCTCTTACATGTTCTTCCCGTGACAGTTTTTGTATTTCTTCCCGCTTCCGCAAGGACAGGGTTCGTTGCGCCCCGTTTTCTTTTCTACCTTCACCGGTTGGGTGTTCTGAGGAGCGGAAGTCCGTTGAGCAGCGGCAGAGGCAACCTCTTCCCGTCCTGCTTTCAGTTTGCGGGCGTCCGATTCGGGAAGACGCGCTTCTCGAACATTCTGAGGATCGCGAATGGGAATTTGTCCGTTGCTCAAAAACGTGATGATCTCCTTGTATATATCGTTCAACATTTTGGAAAACAACTCGTAGGACTCGAACTTGTAAATCAGCAACGGATCTTTCTGTTCGTAAGACGCATTCTGAACCGATTGTTTCAGGTCGTCCATTTCGCGCAGATGTTCTTTCCACGCATTGTCAATGACGGCAAGCGTGAGATTTTTCTCAATGGTCAGCGCCACTTCACGAGCGCCGTTTTCGATGCTGCGCTTCAGATTGGCAACAATCTGTAAGGTTTTAATTCCGTCAGTAACGGGAATGGATATGTTTTCATAACGATTGCCCTCATTTTGATACACCATCTGAATAACAGGCATGGCTTTGCTCGCCATAGCAAGAATACGCTGACGATAACCGCCATAAACAGCCTCGTACAAAGCAGTTGCCAGATTTTCCGATCTTTCCGAATGAAACATCTTTTCTTCAAAAGGAGGATCATATCCGAGCGTGGAGATAGACGCCGCCCGAAATCCTTCAAAATCACGGTTTGCCTGATGCTGCTCGACAATATCATAACAGACGCTTTCGAACATTTCCGAAATATCAATTGCAAGTTTATCTCCATAAAGGGCATTGCGTCGTTTGCTGTAGATGCTTTCGCGTTGTTTATTCATCACGTCGTCGTATTCAAGCAGTCGTTTACGGATGCCGAAATTATTTTCTTCCACTTTCTTCTGAGCGCGTTCAATGGAATTGGTAATCATGCTGTGCTGAATGACCTCTCCGTCCTGAAATCCGAACCTGTCCATTATCTTGGCGATACGTTCCGATCCAAACAGACGCATCAGGTCATCTTCGAGGGAAACAAAAAACTGTGAAGAACCCGTATCTCCCTGTCGTCCTGCCCGACCTCGCAACTGACGGTCTACGCGACGGGAATCGTGTCTTTCCGTACCGATAATTGCCAGACCTCCACGTTCTTTTACTCCCTGTCCTAATTTAATATCCGTACCGCGTCCTGCCATGTTGGTGGCGATGGTTACGGCGCTCATTCGTCCTGCTTCCGCCACAATATCGGCTTCTTTTTTGTGCAGTTTGGCGTTTAGTACATTGTGTTTTATTCTCCGTGTGGTTAATATTCTGCTGATTAGTTCCGATGTTTCCACCGACGTTGTCCCTACCAAAACAGGACGACCGATTTCGTTGAGATGAATAATTTCGTCCACAATAGCTCCATATTTTTCACGCTTGGTACGATAGACCAAGTCTTCACGGTCTTCGCGAATGATCGGTTTATTGGTCGGGATAGAAACGACGTCTAATTTGTAGATATTCCAAAATTCACCTGCTTCGGTTTCGGCGGTACCTGTCATGCCCGACAATTTTCTGTACATGCGGAAATAATTCTGGAGGGTGACAGTAGCGTATGTTTGCGTGGCAGCCTCGACCTTTACATTTTCTTTGGCTTCGATTGCCTGATGCAGACCGTCGCTGTAACGACGACCTTCCATGATACGTCCTGTTTGTTCATCCACAATTTTCACTTTATTGTCTAATATCACATATTCGACGTCCTTTTCAAACATGGTATAGGCTTTGAGCAACTGATTAAGGGTGTGGATACGCTCGGATGCTATGGAGAAGTTGCGGTATATTTCGTTTTTCTTTTCTGTCTTTTCTTCGTCGGACAGCTTTTGTTTTTCTAATTCCGCCATTTCAGCGCCGACGTCAGGGATGATATAAAACTTCGCTTCCTCTGCGTTGGATGACACCAATTCAATTCCTTTTTCTTTAATATCGACCGAGTTTTGTTTTTCTTCAATCACAAAATAGAGTTCATCATCGATGATGTACATGTGTTTGTTTTGTTCTGCCATGTAGAAACTCTCGGTATTATGCAGCAATTGTTTCATTCCCGGTTCGCTCAGGAACTTTATCAGCGCCTTATTCTTTGGAAGTCCACGATGCGCCCGCAACAAAAGTTTAGCTCCTTCTTTTTTGTTTTCGGGATTAGACTCATCGTTGAGCAAACGACGCGCTTCCGAAAGAATGTTGGTTACCAGATTGCGTTGAGCATTATAGAGTCTGTCGACGATGGGTTTGTATTTCTCAAATTCCTGTTGTTCGCCTTTGGGCGTAGGACCTGAAATGATAAGCGGAGTACGGGCGTCGTCAATCAGGACGGAATCGACCTCATCGACAATGGCATAATTGTGTTTTCGTTGTACGAGTTCGGTTTCGTTTCGCGCCATGTTATCACGAAGGTAATCAAAACCAAATTCGTTGTTTGTGCCGAAAGTAACATCGGCGAGGTATGCTTTGCGACGTTCTTCGGAATTGGGTTCATGTTTATCGATACAGTCCACGCTCAGATTATGGAACATATAGAGCATTCCCATCCATTCGCTGTCGCGTTTTGCCAGATAATCATTCACGGTAACGACATGTACGCCTTTTCCTGTCAACGCATTCAGATAGACGGGAAGCGTAGCAACCAATGTTTTACCTTCACCTGTTGCCATTTCGGCGATTTTCCCCTGATGCAATACCTTACCTCCGATAAGCTGAACGTCGTAATGACACATATCCCATGTGATTTTTGTTCCTCCTGCCATCCATGAATTTTGATAGACAGCTTTATCGTCCCTGATTGTAATGCTGTCGTATTTGGCAGCCAGATCACGGTCGAAATCGGTTGCCGTAACTTCTATTTCCTGATTTTCCTTAAATCGACGGGCAGTTTCTTTCATGACGGCAAAGGCTTCGGGCAAGACGTCGTTGAGGGTCGCTTCGGAAATATGATAGATTTCGTCTTCCAAGTCGTCTATTTCTTTGTAGAGCGCTTCTGTTTCCGAGATAGTCAATTCGTCTTC
>JAISRU010000027.1 GCA_031273515.1 Bacteroidales bacterium
CCTGACGTCTCGGCGGCAGGGTGGGGACTCGCAATGAAGGGTAGACGGAAATCATGTTCATCAGTTAATCGGATGGTTATTGAGCGTAGCCGAAATATAAATCAGAATTCAATACAAAAGCGGAAGGCGGGGAAGGACAATGGTGAGGACAATAATCGTCCCCTCGTTCACTTGTTTATCTTCCGAATGGCATGACTAAAAATTCTCAATTATTTTTTGTACTTTTGCACACCTGAATATATTTTTATTTATCATTTATCTTACATTCTTTTTATGAAGACACATCGTACAATTCCAAGTATAATTTTTTTTATTGTTTTGTTGGTCACGGCATGTTCTTTCGATAGCGGAAAAACGGAAATAACTGTTTCGTTTCCCAAGCATATCTGGAACAGGTTCGACATTGTTGATACTGTTTTTACCATATCCGACGTTAAGCGGACTTACGACATTTCAGTGTCGTTGAGTGTTATGGACGGATTTAAACTCGATCGGGTACCGTTTGAAACAGTCATTACTTCCCCTGACGGACAACAAAATATTCTCAACAGAGTTTTTGTTACGAAAAACGACGAAGGACATCATATCGGGACTGTCCACGGTGATGTGTGGACGGTAAGACAGTCTATTTATACCGACAAAGAATTTACCGAAGCAGGAGAATATCGTATTTCCATTCAAAACAGGACGCAATATTTTGAGTTGTTTAAAACAGAATCGTTACATATTTCCATTATTCCCGTAAAAAAATAGAAGACACATGAAAATTTCATTTAACTGGCTCAAGCAATATATTCCCACGGATCTGGATGCGAAAGAAGTGTCCGATATGCTGACCAACTGCGGATTGGAAGTGGAATCGACAGAGAATTTCGATCGTATAAAAGGAGGATTGAAAAATATAGTTGTCGGTAAAGTACTTTCGTGCAAGAAGCATCCCGACGCAGACAGGCTGACTATTACTCAGGTCGATACAGGCGGAGAAAAACCGCTCGAAATTGTATGCGGAGCTCCCAATGTACAGGAAGGACAGTCTGTATTGGTGGCGCTTGTCGGAGCAACGTTGTATCCGACAAATGGAGAACCGTTTGTTATCAAAAAGACAAAAATTCGCGGTGTGGAATCCGAAGGGATGATTTGTGCCGAAGATGAAATGGGTTTGGGGACTTCGCACGACGGTATCATGGTCTTGAAAGATGAACCTCAAACAGGTCTGCCTGCTTCCTGCTATTTCAATCTGGAAGAAGACATTGTTTTTGAAATCGGATTAACGCCCAATCGTAGCGACGCCGCTTCTCATATTGGCGTAGCCCGCGATCTGACGGCTTTGATTAATCTGCAAAAAAATCAAAACAACAAACTTCTATATCCCGACGTCAGCAAATTTCCTTTGCAGGGCGCAAAGAATCCGATAGCGGTAAGCGTGGAAAATTCGATGTCCTGTCTGCGATATACAAGTCTGACAATTACGAATGTAAATGTAAAAGCATCTCCCGATTGGCTCAAAAACCGTTTGGAAGCTATAGGGGTTCGTCCGATAAATAATGTGGTCGATGTTACGCAATATGTTTTGTTTGAATTGGGACAACCTTTGCATGCTTTCGACGTCGATGCAATCGCAGGCAAAAAGGTGATTGTAAAAAAAGCGGAAGATCAAACTCCGTTCATCACCTTAGACAAAGTTGAACGCAAACTGAACAAAAACGATTTAATGATTTGCAATGAGCAAAAACCGATGTGTATTGCAGGCGTTTTTGGCGGAGAAGAGTCATCGGTAACGGAAAAAACGACCTGTGTTTTTTTGGAAAGCGCCTGTTTCAATCCTGTCGATATTCGGAAAACGGCAAAATATCACGGACTTAAAACCGATGCGTCTTTTCGTTACGAGCGAGGTTGCGATCCGAATATAACCATATATGCCATCAAACGTGCGGCTTTGCTGATACAGGAACTTGCAGGCGGAGAAATATCGGAAATAACCGATTTTTATCCAAATCCGGTTTCACCACGAAAGATAACCGTCAATTACAGCTATCTGAACAATTTGACAGGAAAAACAATACCGAAAGAAACCGTAAAAAAGGTCTTATCTGCTATCGAAATAGCGGTTTTAAACGAAACGGAACAGGATATAACGCTTGCCATTCCAACCAACAAAGTGGATGTAACCCGTCAGGCGGATGTTATCGAGGAATTTTTGCGTATTTATGGGTATAACAATATTGAAATTGCGACAAGGATCAACTATGAAACGTCGTTGTTGCACAAAAATCCATTGATTAAAATTCAGAATACGCTGTCGGATTATTTGAGCAGTAATGGTTTTTATGAAACGATGAATAATTCGCTTACCAAATCCGATTATGCGAAATCGTTCGGCTTTATTGATGCACAACAGACTGTAACTTTGTTGAACCCGTTGAGCAAAGATCTGCAAAACATGCGGCAAACTTTATTGTTCAATAGTTTGGAAAATGTCATTCACAACATTAACCATGGAACAACGGATATAAAACTGTATGAATTTGGGAATGTCTATTATAAGAATCCAGCGGCAAATCAATGCGATGATGTAACAAAACGCTTTCAGGAAGAAAAACATTTGGCAATATGCGTCAGTGGAAAAAAACAGGCAGAATCGTGGAAAGAGCAGCAAACAGATGTGGATTTTTACTATCTGAAAAATATCGTCTGCAATGCAATGAAGCGTATAAACATTTCTTTGGACAATCTTAAAACGGCAACGCAAACGGCGACCGCTTCCATGAATACGGTTTTACAGTATCTGTATCAGGATGTTCCTTTTGTAACAATTGGCGAAGTGAATGACAAGTTATTGAATTTCTTCGATATTAAACAATCTGTTTTCTATGCCGATATTCATTGTGAACTGTTTGTTCCGTTGTCGGAAAATAAAAGAACGGTGTATGAAGAGTTAAATCGTTTTCCTGAAGTAAGCAGGGATCTTGCTCTTTTGATTGACAAACAAATAACCTATCAGGAAATTGAACAGCTGGCGTTTAAAACAGAGAGAAAACAGTTGAAATCGGTCAATTTATTTGATGTATATGAAGGGAAAAATCTGGAAGACGGGAAAAAATCTTATGCAGTTCGGTTTATCCTTTTCAATAAAGAGAAAACGCTGACTAATAACGAGATTAATCATATTATGGATAAACTTATTGCTGCCTTTGAAAAAGAACTTGGCGCAAAACTGCGATAAACAACAGGAGCTTGATGATTGTTTATTAGTGGACAAGTAGACGAGTAAACAAGTGGACAAGAGCGCAAGCGACGATTATTGTCTTGAACTCTGATTTATTTGATTTATCTGATGGACTATGATTATTTTATCTGTGTTCATCTGTTTAATCTGCGTCATCTGTGTGCAAAAAATAATCTTCTGCAGGGCAATATGACATTGAAAATAAATAAAATAATAACAAAAATACCATGACAAAAAATAATTTAACACCCGGAACGGTTGCTATTCTTTCAGCATTATGTACAAGTTTTGTTTCGTTCATTTCTTGCAGCATATTGATCCCTTTATTGAGTCTTAATTCAGCTGTTTCTATTTTTATTGTGTTTATTTTCGCTGTTCTGGTCAATGGCGGACTGTTGTATTTTTTCATCAATGTGTTTGTCTATAACCGGATTAAGGTTGTTTATAGGATGATCCATAATTTCAAAATAACGGGCAAAATACTTCCTTTGGCAAAAACAGTACTGAATAATCAAGCAATCAAAGAGGTGGAACAGGCGACGCAAACGTTTATCTCTGAACAGCAAAAAGAGATAAGTCATTTGAAATATATGGAAAATTACCGCAAAGAATTTTTCGGAAATGTTGCGCATGAATTAAAGACGCCGCTCACCGCCATACAGGGACACATTCTTACTTTGTTAGACGGAGGATTGGAAGATGAACAGATTAATCGTCTTTATCTGAACAGAACCGCCTCTAATATAGACAGAATGATCGAAATAATAAACGATCTCGATACGATTACTCAATTGGAGTCGGAGAAAAATCAACTCGTATTCGAGAGATTCAATTTATACGATCTGGCAAAAGAAGTAATTGATATTTTGGAAATTACTGCAAAAAAAGAAAATGTGAAACTGAGATTGGAAGTCAATCCCGAATATACATATAATGTATATGCCAATAAAAACAACATCAGGAAAGTATTCATCAATCTGGTAGAAAACTCCATAAAATACAACGATAAACCTGAGGGAGAAACAATAATCACGTTCTCCGACGTGGACGAAAATTATTTAATCGAGATTACCGATAACGGTATGGGTATTGATAAACAATATTTTCCCCGTTTGTTTGAACGTTTTTACCGTGTTGATAAAAACAGATCCCGAACCACAGGTGGTTCGGGATTAGGTTTAGCGATTGTAAAACACATTCTGGATGCACATCAGCAGACCGTAACGATAAACAGTACGGTAGGTGAAGGATCGACGTTTGGTTTTACGTTACAAAAAGTGTGAGTTCTGTTATCTCACCACTTTAATTTTCTCTGTGCGGGTTGTATTTCCGTTTTGCATTTTCAGAAAATAAATGCCTTCGGGATACTCCGTTAAAGGGATAGTCAACTCGCCTGAAACATTTTCAAAATGCAAAATTCGTTGACCAATCACGCTGTAGATATCAACATTCGTGTTTCTCAGATTGTCGACAGTCAATGTAGAACTTACAGGATTAGGATAAAATTTCACTTTATCCATATTCGTTGTTTCCACAACTGAAATAGGCGGCTCTCTTTTCAGAAAGTGGGCTTTAACCCCCTTTGTTGATCCATCAACAGAAACAGGATTGCCGTCCTGAGTGCTAATATAGAGAATTTCTCCGTAGATCATTCCTGTTGTGAGAGTATCATTTACTTTAGTAAATACACTTGCCCAACTCACAAAAGATTCACCATATTGGTCTGCTATCTGCACAGTTTCTCCCACTCCCAAATCTGCAGTGAGTGTATATTTAAAACTGTCTTCCATAAAAGAACCTGCCCCAATACGCCCGTCAATTACAATGGTATCTCCTCTTTTTAACGGCGTTTGTCCATTGGTAAACTCAAACGAAAAATGCATAGTTCTCTCATTAAGAGTTCCTGATGTGTAAATCATGGAATCCGTCTCCAAATCAACCAAGGGAGTTGCTGGTGGAGGCATAGTAAATCTCCCAAATATTTTTGTAATACGAGCGTCTTGAGCCTGTGCGGCTACGATACAAAAACTCACTGCTGCAAATAAAAAAATAATTTTCTTCATGTCGATTCAATGTTTATTATTAATATTAGATTTATAAATTTTTGCAAAGGTACAAAAAAAAATAATACAAAAACAGTTTTTCCTTCTCTTTGACGAAAAAAAAGACACATTATTTTTTTTGACGCAAAAAAGTGTTTGATTTACAGCAAGATAAAATAAGGGGAACATTGTTCCCCTTATACAAACACTCAAAAAAAATAAAAGATTATGTAGTTCTTTACTACGACAAACAAGAAAAACAAAGCGAAAAGTGTACAGAACAGAAGACTTTTTCTTCTGTTCTGCAACAAATAAAACAGTTTACCAAACTTTTTTTATCCTTTTGCTTCTTCCTGTTCAAGCACCGAAACGTATGATTTTCCTTCGGCTTTTTTCTTAAAGGTAACCGTACCGTTTGTCAGGGCAAAAAGGGTATGATCTTTCCCTATACCAACATTTTTACCCGGATTATGAACAGTGCCTCTCTGACGTACAATGATATTTCCTGCTTTGGCTAATTGACCGCCAAATATCTTAATACCTAAGCGTTTACTTTCGGATTCACGACCATTTTGCGAACTTCCGACTCCTTTTTTATGTGCCATCTTTTCTGTTTACTTTGGTTATTAACTCTGTTTATACTTCGACAATCTCATCAATTTGAATGTAACTCAAATATTGACGGTGTCCATTTAATTTTTGGTATCCTTTTCTTCTCTTTTTCTTGAAGACCAATACCTTTTTTCCTTTTAAATGATTTAAAACGGTTGCAGAAACTTTTGCTCCCGAAATGGAAGGTATTCCTACATTTATTTTACCGTTATCATCAACTAACAATACATTGTCAAAATCAATTTTTGACCCTTCTTCAGCATTCAGGCGATGAACAAAGATCTTCTGATCTTTCTCAACCTTAAATTGTTGCCCTGCTATTTCTACTATTGCATACATTATTTAAAATTTTAATTA
>JAISRU010000164.1 GCA_031273515.1 Bacteroidales bacterium
TGGAGCAAAACCGGCTCGCAAAACATGCTTCGCTTACGGATAATCTCAATGAATAGACAGTGGCACAAAGTGATTGATATTCTCAAAAATCCTCTATGTAGGACAGCTTAACTGAATGCGACAATTTGAAATGCACCCGTTCTGTTTCCCCGTTAGGGGATACATATCAATAGAAAATGCGATGCCTCCCCAAAACCATATTGTCCGCAGGACATTCACCTGCGACGACCTCTCCAAAGGGAAATCATCCCACGTCATCCTCCTTTTTTCCCTGACGACACGGCAGGGTGGAGACTCGCAATGACGACTCTTCCCTTTCCATTTTTGGATTGGAGAGGGGTAGGGAGGAGGAAAAATTAATCCTGTAAATCCTGATTCAGACAAAGTGTTCGAGAAGTACATCAGGAAAATTGGAAGTCGGAAAAAACGAAGGAAGATAAAACAATGGCACATATATTGTTGTTATATATAAGAGTAAACAAAGAAACAGCAATCAGAAGGAGGAATAATTTTAGACATGGTATTAATCTGATTTCTTTTGAATGGAAAAATAAAGCGGCAGAGATGTTTTCAAAGGTGAATTTCGTTTGGAATAAGCAGATTGAAAGTTTTGTTTGTGTCGTTTTCGAGATTATTCGGTAATGTACATATATTTAAGCCTCCTTCGGGAGGCTTTTTTGGAGAGAGAAAGCAAACACGACAGGAAAAAGCAGTACAAGGCACGCACAACGACCTGCAAAAAACGGAAGAGATGCGTCTTTTTGTGGCTTTGGATTCGGGACAAAAAGCATGGCGAAACAGGAAGCGAAAAAAGATGAAAAACACACGCATTTTTTGCTATGTGGGGACTAATTGTTTCCATTTTTGCTTGTCATTTGAAGACTTTCCGACCTGAAAGTTGTTGTTCAAGGACGAACAGAGGACTCAATTCGATTGATACATAATTAATTATAGGGTAAAATAAAAAAAATGCAGAAATGGCGAATTGTACAAAAAAATATTGTACATTTGCAATCCGTTTCAGTAATTTCTTTTTTGATGCTGAAATGCCACTGTAGCTCAGTTGGCCAGAGCGGCTGATTTGTAATCAGCGGGTCGGGGGTTCGAATCCCTCTAGTGGCTCATGTTCTTTGACACATTTAATGGGGGGATACCAGAGCGGTCAAATGGGGCAGACTGTAAATCTGTTGGCGAAGCCTTCGGAGGTTCGAATCCTCCTCCCCCCACGAAAAGAAAGTCAGTAACTTTATTTGTTTTTTGGTATTTGCGGAAGTAGCTCATTTGGTAGAGCGAAAGCCTTCCAAGCTTTAGGTAGCGGGTTCGATTCCCGTCTTCCGCTCAATAGCGCCGTTGTAGCTCAGTGGTAGAGCGCTTCCTTGGTAAGGAAGAGGTCACGGGTTCAACTCTCGTCAATGGCTCTATCTTTTAGTAATCTATAACATATCCTTAAAAAGTTTAAAGAAATGGCAAAAGAAAAATTTGACAGGTCCAAATCTCATGTAAACATTGGAACTATCGGTCATATAGACCATGGTAAAACTACTTTGACCGCAGCAATTACACAGGTACTTGCTAAAAAAGGTTTATCGGAATTCAGAAGTTTTGATTCTATTGACAATGCTCCTGAAGAAAAAGAACGTGGTATCACTATTAATACAGCACATGTTGAATACCAAACAGCAAATCGTCATTATGCTCATGTCGACTGTCCGGGTCATGCCGACTATATCAAAAATATGGTAACGGGTGCGGCTCAGATGGATGGAGCGATCTTAGTTGTTGCAGCTACAGATGGTCCCATGCCTCAGACGCGTGAACATATCCTTTTAGCTCGTCAGGTAGGCGTACCTCGTTTAGTTGTGTTCATGAACAAATGCGACATGGTCGACGATCCAGAATTGTTAGACCTTGTAGACATGGAAGTTCGTGAGTTGTTGACATTCTACGGATTTGACGGAGATAATGCTCCCGTAATCCGCGGATCAGCCCTTGGCGGCTTGAATGACGACCCTCAATGGGTGGAAAAAATTGTGGAATTAATGGACGCTTGCGATACCTATATCGAGCTTCCTCCGCGTGCAAAAGATAAAGATTTCTTAATGCCTATCGAAGACGTCTTTTCTATTACAGGTCGCGGTACTGTTGCCACAGGCAGAATTGAAACAGGTATCATCAAAACAGGTGAACAGGTGGACATCATCGGCATGGGGGCAGAGAAATTAAAATCGGTTGTTACGGGAGTTGAAATGTTCCGTAAAATTCTGGACGAAGGAGAAGCCGGAGATAATGCAGGTTTGTTGCTTCGCGGTATCGATAAAGACGAAATTCGTCGTGGAATGGTAATTGCAAAACCCGGTTCGATTAAACCTCACAAACATTTCAAAGCAGAGGTTTATATTCTGAAAAAAGAAGAAGGTGGTCGTCATACTCCGTTTCACAACAAGTATCGTCCTCAGTTTTATTTCAGGACTACCGACGTTACAGGCGAAATCGTATTGCCTGAGGGCGTAGAAATGGTAATGCCCGGAGATAATCTGACGATTGAAGTTAATTTAATATCGGAAATTGCATTGAACCTGAATTTACGTTTTGCTATCCGTGAAGGCGGCAGAACTGTAGGTGCGGGTCAGGTAACAGAAATCTTAGATTAATATTAATAAAATAAAATTGTTTTTTATAATTGAGAGGAAAGAGCTTCGGCGCTTTCCTTTTTAGGAGCATAGTTCAATGGCAGAATAGTGGTCTCCAAAACCATTGATGGGCGTTCGAATCGCTCTGCTCCTGCGTAAAAAAAGAATAATGAAAAAAATAGTAAAATACGTACGGGAATCTTATGAGGAGTTGGTTCATAAAGTTACATGGCCAACATGGGCAGAATTGCAAAACAGCGCTGTTGTGGTTTCGATAGCATCGTTGGTGATAGCATTGGTTGTTTTTGTGATGGATTATCTTTTCGGTATTCAGAACAGTCAGTTTGGATCGTTTGTATGGAAAGGATTATTGGGATTTTTGTATGGTATATAGAGTAGTTGTTTTTGAAAAAAGAAAATCTTATCCTGCTTCCTTAAGCAGTGATTGTTTAAACGGATGAGGTTTATTTTTATAATGATTGGTAATATTTTTGATTAAAAGAAGTATGAGCGAAACAGGTAAATTGCAGTGGTATGTGTTGCGTGCTATTGCAGGACAGGAAAAGAAGATAAAACTACACATTGATACTCAGGTGGAGATTCTTGGTTTTCAGGCTTATGTTGCGCAAGTACTTATTCCTGTCGAAAAGGTTTTTCAAATTCGGAAAGGTAAAAAAGTTACGAAGGAAAGAAACTTTTTTTCGGGCTATGTTTTTGTAGAGGCAGACCTGACTATGGCTGAAGTGAAGCATTTGCTTCGTAATACGCCGGGTGTTTTAGGTTTTCTGGGCATCAACGAACCCGAACCATTGCGTGATCACGAAGTGATGCGTTTATTAGGAAAGGTAGATGAATTGATAGAAAACGAAGAAGAAGTAGTGAGTTCGTTTATGGTAGGAGAATCAATAATTGTTACTGACGGACCTTTCAACAGCTTTACGGGAGTTATTGAAGAAATAAATCACGAAAAGAAAAAACTGAAAGTTACGGTGAAAATTTTTGGTCGAAAAACGCCTTTGGAATTGGGATTTTATCAGGTTATGAAGGAGTTGTGAAAAGTTGAAAGAAATAGTGTATATTAAGTTAAAAAATATTAAAAGATTAAGAAATGGCAAAAGAAGTAGCAGGACTTATTAAATTACAGATTAAAGGAGGCGCTGCTAACCCATCTCCTCCCGTGGGACCTGCATTAGGGTCGAAGGGAGTGAACATCATGGAGTTTTGCAAACAGTTTAATGCTCGTACGCAGGAACAGGCAGGAAAAATAATTCCTGTACTTATTACTGTTTACAAGGATAAATCGTTTGATTTTATCGTTAAAACCCCTCCGGTAGCCGTTCAGGTTATGGAGACGGCAAAACTTCAGAAAGGCTCGCCGGAGCCGAACCGAAACAAAGTCGGCGCTATTACGTGGGATCAGGTGCGTGAAATTGCAGAAAGCAAAATGACGGATTTGAATTGTTTCACAGTAGAAGCGGCAATGCGTATGGTAGCAGGTACGGCGCGCAGTATGGGAGTAAACGTAAAAGGTGGCACAAATCCATTTAATAATTAAAATCGTTAAAAGACTATAAAGATGGCAAAATTGACAAAGAAACGCAAAGAAGCAGAAGCAAAACATGATTTGACTCAGGTTTATGCTTTATCTGATGCAATTCAGATTGTAAAAAACATCACTTATACCAAGTTTGACGCTTCAGTGGATATAGACGTTCGTTTGGGCGTTGATCCGCGTAAGCCCAATCAAATGGTGAGAGGGGTTGTAACATTACCGCATGGAACAGGAAAAACAGTACGTGTATTAGCGTTGGTAACTCCTGATAAAGAAGAAGAAGCAAAAGCAGCGGGAGCCGAACATGTAGGTTTAGACGATTATATCCAACAAATCAAAAATGGTTGGACAGACATTGATGTAATTATTACAATGCCAGGAGTAATGCCCCGTATTGGCGCTTTAGGAAAAATATTAGGTCCACGCGGATTGATGCCTAATCCCAAAACAGGTACTGTTACCATGGATGTCGGAAAGGCTGTTCAAGATGTGAAAGCAGGTAAAATTGATTTTAAGGTTGATAAATACGGAATTATTCATACTTCCGTAGCAAAAGTATCATTCCCGAATGAAGCAATTTTAGATAATGCGCGTGAAGTATTACAGGCTATTATCAAGTTGAAACCTTCCGCAGCAAAAGGTACTTACATTAAAAGCATTTATTTATCCAGTACGATGAGTTCAGGAATACAGGTAGATGCAAAATCAGTTACATTATAATTAAACACGTTAAAATAGAATGAGAAAAGAAGATAAAGCTCAAATTATTGATGAGATTGCAAACATTCTCGGTGCATATAATACGGTTTATGTAACAGATATATCCGGTTTGACGGTTGCGAAAAGTAATGAATTGAGAAGAATTTGTTACAGAAGAGGGGTAAAACTTAAAATGGTAAAAAATACCTTTCTCAAACGTGCAATGGAACAGTCGGAAACAGACTATGCTGAAATGTATCCTGCTTTACACGGTACTTCGGCGATAATGGTAGCAGAAAGAGGTAATCTTCCTGCTCAGATTATCCGAGATTTCAGGGGAAAAGCTCTTCTTCCTGACGTAAAAGCAGCTTACATTGAAGAATGTGCGTATCTGGGATATCAGTTAGACTTTTTATGCAGTATTAAATCGAAAGAAGAACTTATTGGTGACCTTGTCAGTTTGTTGCAGTCGCCGGTACGCAATGTTATTTCAGCATTGCAGTCCGGAGGAGCGAAACTGTCGGGTATCGTAAAGACGCTTTCGGAAAAGTAAATTAGTAGTTAAATAAAGTAAAAACATTTTAAATTGTAATAAAAAATGGCAGATTTAAAATCATTGGCAGAACAATTAGTAAATTTAACCGTAAAAGAGGTTAATGAGTTAGCTCAAATTTTGAAAGATGAGTATGGTATCGAACCGGCAGCAGCCGCTATAGCAGTAGCAGCGCCAACAGCAGCAGCAGCTGATGTGGTAGAAGAAAAAACCGCGTTTGATGTTATTCTGAAAGAAGCCGGCGCGCAAAAGTTGGCAGTAGTTAAATTGGTAAAAGAATTGACCAGTCTTGGCTTAAAAGAAGCAAAAGAATTGGTTGATGCTGCTCCAAAACCGATCAAAGAAGGTGTAACTAAAGACGAAGCAGAAGCTCTTAAGAAATCATTGGAAGAAGTTGGCGCTAGTGTTGAAGTTAAATAAACATTTCAAAAACATTTTTGCATATAAGACTTCCGATTAAATCGGAAGTCTATATGTGTTTTATAGAAAACAACGTTCTTTAATTTTTCATTCGTAAACATTTAAAAAACTATAGCTTTGGTTAATAATACAGAACGAATTAGTTTTGCCTCTGTGGCTCATACCGAATATCCTGATTTTCTGGATATTCAGTTGCAATCGTTTAGAGATTTTTTTCGCGTGGATACCAATCCCGAACTAAGATGCAAAGAGGGATTGCATCAGGTATTCATGGACAATTTTCCTATTTCCGATACGCGCAACAGTTTCGTGTTGGAATTTATGGATTATTTTGTAGACGCACCTCGTTATACAATTGAGGAATGTGTCGAAAGGGGATTGACATACAGTGTGCCGCTCAAAGCAAAATTGCGGCTCTATTGTACGGATGTTGATCATGAAGATTTTGAAACCATTATACAGGAAGTATATCTGGGATTAATTCCTTACATGACCCCTAAGGGAACATTTGTTATTAATGGCGCTGAAAGGGTTGTGGTTTCACAGTTACATCGCTCCCCCGGCGTGTTTTTTGGTACGTCTTACCATACCAACGGGACGCAGTTGTATTCGGCAAGAATTATCCCTTTCAAAGGTTCGTGGGTTGAATTTACGACGGACATTTCCAATGTTATGTACGCATACATTGACAGAAAAAAGAAATTACCTGTAACTACCCTGCTTCGTGCCATCGGCTATGAAACCGATAAGGATATCCTCGAAATTTTTGGCATGGCAAACGAAGTGAAAGCCACAAAAACCAATCTGAGAAGACTCTTGGGTTCTAAATTGGGAGCCAGAGTTGTCAGAACATGGAATGAAGATTTTGTGGACGAGGAAACAGGAGAAGTAGTTACAATTCCCCGTACGGAAATCCTGATTGACAGAGAAGAAGTACTGGAAGAAAAACATATTAATCTGATAGTAAATAATGGAATAAAGACAATTTTAATTCATAGAGAAGATGATGCGTCTGTTGATTATTCCATGATTTTTAATACATTACAAAAAGACCCTGCCAATTCGGAGAAACAGGCTATTGAATATATTTATTTTCAGTTGCGCAGCGCCGCTCCTCCCGACGAAGAAACAGCGCGTATGGCGTTGGATAAATTATTCTTTTCGGACAAACGTTATGATTTGGGAGAAGTAGGTCGTTATCGCATCAATAAAAAATTAAATTTAGATACGCCTCCTGAAACCCGTGTGCTGACAAAGGAAGATATCATTTCGATTATCAAACATTTGATTGAATTGATCAATTCCAAAGCAGAGGTTGATGATATTGACCATTTGAGTAACCGCAGAGTGCGGACAGTGGGAGAGCAGCTTTCAGGTCAGTTTGGCGTGGGTTTAATGCGTATGGCTCGCACTATTCGAGATAGAATGAATGTGCGCGATAATGAATTGTTTACTCCTATTGACCTGATCAATGCAAAAACATTAAATTCGGTTATTAATTCTTTTTTTGGCACAAATCAATTGTCTCAGTTTATGGATCAGACCAATCCATTGGCAGAAATTACGCATAAACGGAGAATTTCAGCTTTGGGACTGGGTGGATTATCCCGCGACAGAGCAGGGTTTGAAGTCCGTGATGTTCATTATACGCACTATGGACGTTTATGTACCATAGAAACGCCGGAAGGACCTAATATCGGACTAATCTCTTCCTTGTGTGTTTATGCTAAAATCAATCATCTGGGATTTATCGAAACGCCTTATCGCAGGGTTGTGAAAGGTAAAGTTGCCGTCGACCAACCGCTTGTCTACATGGGAGCGGAAGAAGAAGAAAATCTGACCATTGCACAGGCAACTACGCCATACGATCCTGTAACGGGAGAAATACAAATCGACAAAATTAAAGTGCGCAAAGAAGCAGATTATCCGATTGTAAATCACACGGATGTAGATGCTTTGGATGTTGCTCCCAATCAGATTGCCTCTATTGCGGCTTCTCTGATACCCTTTTTGGAACATGATGATGCAAATCGTGCATTGATGGGATCGAATATGATGCGTCAGGCAGTACCGCTGATACAACCCGAAGCTCCGATTGTTGGAACAGGAATAGAAAAGAAAGTGGTTGATAATTCCCGTTCGCAGATTTATGCCGAAGGAAATGGCGTTATTGATTATGTTGATGCTTCTCAGATCCGCGTCAAATACGACCGTTCTGCTATGGAAGAATTAGTTAAATTTGAGCCTGTTTTAAAGACTTATTATTTAACGAAACATCAGCGGACAAACATGAGTACTTCCATTAATATTAATCCCTTGGTACGCAAAGGACAACGGGTTACAAAAGGGCAAATTCTTACAGAAGGTTATGCAACCAGAAATGGAGAACTTGCTTTGGGACGAAATTTAAAAGTGGCATTTATGCCATGGAAAGGCTACAATTTTGAAGATGCAATTGTTATTTCCGAAAAAGTAGTGAAAGAAGACTGGTTTACTTCTATCCATGTGGATGAATATACGCTGGAAGTGCGTGATACAAAACGAGGAGCAGAAGAATTGACCAATGATATTCCGAATGTCAGCAGCGATACAACCAGAAATCTGGATGAAAACGGATTAATTCGAGTTGGCGCTCACGTTAAGGAAGGAGATATTCTGATAGGAAAAATTACGCCGAAAGGAGAAACATATCCTACGCCGGAAGAAAAATTATTGCGCGCCATTTTTGGAGATAAAGCAGGCGACGTCAAAGATGCTTCCCTGAAAGCGCCTCCGTCGACAGAAGGAATTGTTTTGGAGAACAGACTCTTTTCAAGAATGTTGAAAACACGAAAAGGGAAAATAAAGGAAAAAGAAACAGTCAAAGATGTAGAACTTGCTTTTGACAAAGAAGTTGACGAGTTAAAAGAAAAGTTAGTCGGCAAATTATATAGAATTTTGGACGGCAAACTTTCGCACGGAATTGTGGACAATGCAAAGAATGTTATGATAGCCAAGAGCATTAAATTTTCTCAGAAAGCTCTGCTTGGTCTTGATTACAGTATCGTAAACCACACGGGCTGGACTACCGATAAAAAAGTTAATGAATTAGTAGAGCAGACTGTCCGTAATTATAATGCGGCAATACGTGCATTGATTGCCACTACTACCCGCAAAAAATTCATGATCACCGTTGGAGATGAACTTCCTGCGGGAATTGTTCAGTTGGCAAAAGTATATATCGCCAATAAACGCAAATTACGCGTGGGAGATAAAATGGCTGGTCGTCATGGAAATAAAGGGATTGTAGCCAAAATTGTCCGTGAAGAAGACATGCCGTTTATGGCAGACGGAACACCCGTTGATATCGTATTGAACCCATTGGGCGTACCTTCCCGTATGAACATTGGTCAGATATATGAAACCATATTGGGCTGGGCAGGAAAAGAACTCAATCTGACTTTCGCTACCCCTATTTTCGACGGAGCTACCATTGAAGAAGTAAATGACTATCTGAAAAAAGCAAAACTGCCGGAAAACGGAAGCGTTTATCTGTATGACGGAGGAACTGGAGAAAGATTTGAACAACCTGTAACAGTGGGGTATATCTACATGTTAAAACTTCACCACATGGTTGATGATAAAATGCATGCACGTTCTATCGGACCTTATTCTCTTATCACGCAACAGCCTCTGGGCGGGAAAGCTCAGTTTGGAGGTCAGCGTTTTGGAGAAATGGAAGTTTGGGCATTGGAGGCGTTCGGCGCTGCAAATATTCTTCAGGAAATACTGACCGTTAAATCGGATGACGTTATCGGAAGAGCAAAAACCTATGAATCTATTGTTAAAGGTGATGTTCCTCCATCTCCCGGCTTACCGGAATCCTTTAATGTGTTAATAAATGAATTACGTAGTTTGGCATTGGAAATAACCTTTGAATAAAGGCGGTATCCAAATATATAATTAAATATTTGAAATATATAAATAAATCATGGCTTTCAGAAAAGACAATAATTTAAGGAAAGATTTCACAAAAATCACAATAAGTTTAGCTTCTCCCGAATCTATATTGGAACGTTCAAGAGGAGAAGTAACAAAACCTGAGACCATTAATTACCGTACCTACAAGGCAGAACGGGACGGTTTGTTTTGCGAACGTGTTTTCGGTCCGGTAAAAGACTGGGAATGTCATTGCGGAAAATATAAACGTATTCGATATAAAGGAGTTATATGCGATCATTGTGGAGTGGAAGTAACAGAACGGAAAGTCCGCAGAGAACGAATGGGACACATACAATTAGTTATTCCCGTAGCGCATATCTGGTTTTTCAAATCCATGCCCAATCGTCTGGGCGCTTTTGTGGGTTTACCCTCCAAAGGATTGGAAGCCGTTATTTATTTCGAAAAATATGTTGTTATTCAGGCAGGTATAGCCGAAGAATATGGCGTTAAGAAAATGGATCTGCTTTTGGAAGAAGATTATTTTGAAATAGCAGATAAAATTCCAAAGGAAAATGCATTGTTAGATGACAGCGACCCTTCCAAGTTTATAGCCAAAATGGGTGCGGAAGCTATTCATGACCTTATTTTGCGCATAGATATAGATAAAGAATCATACGAACTTCGCCACAAAGCCAGTCATGAAACATCTCAGCAACGTAAACAGGATATTCTGAAACGTTTGCATGTTTTCGAGTCGTTTCGGGACAGTAAAAAGAGAATGGACAACAAACCGGAATGGATGATAGTCAAAGTAATACCCGTCATTCCTCCCGATTTGCGTCCGTTAGTGCCTCTGGACGGAGGACGCTTCGCCACTTCCGACCTGAATGAATTGTATCGCAGAGTCATTATTCGCAACAATCGATTAAGACGATTGACAGAAATAAAAGCTCCCGACGTAATTATGCGTAACGAAAAACGTATGCTGCAGGAAGCTGTGGATTCTCTGTTTGATAATTCCAAAAAGACAAATGCGTTTAAATCGGAATCCAGACCTCTGAAATCTTTGTCCGACAGTCTGAAAGGAAAACAGGGACGTTTTCGTCAGAATTTATTGGGAAAACGCGTCGATTATTCGGGTCGTTCGGTGATTGTGGTCGGTCCCGAATTACGGTTGAATGAATGCGGATTGCCCAAAGAAATGGCTTCCGAATTATTCAAACCGTTTATTATTCGTAAGATATTGGAACGCGGTATTGTAAAGACTGTCAAATCGGCAAAAAAGATTGTGGACAGAAAAGACCCTATCGTATGGGATATTTTGGAAAACATCCTGAAAGGACATCCCGTATTGCTGAACCGTGCGCCTACTTTGCACCGTTTGGGGATACAGGCTTTTCAGCCGAAACTTGTCGAAGGAAAGGCAATCCGTTTGCATCCTTTGACCTGTACTGCCTTTAATGCGGATTTTGACGGCGATCAAATGGCGGTTCACGTCCCTTTGGGTAATGCCGCAATTCTGGAAGCTCAAATACTGATGCTTGCCTCTCATAATATTCTCAA
>JAISRU010000183.1 GCA_031273515.1 Bacteroidales bacterium
AATTCCGTACCGACTGTCGTCCATTCTTCCGGCAACAATGACATCACACTGTTGTATGCAGTCTGTTCCATCAACGCTATCATAGCGGGAGTCGCAAAAACTTCCATCGAACCCGATCCATAAGATTTGGCTGTATCTTCGAGCGTTACTCTTTGTTCTTTGTATCCTTTTATTCCTTCCTTTAATGCAAATTCCATATCGGTAATCTGATTTTTTGCAAAGGTAACATAAATTAATTGAGAATTGAAAATTGAAAATTGAAAATTGCCTGCGGATGCAAATACCCACGCCGTCATTGCAAATTGCGGTCATTGAGCTTGTCGAAATGAGTGGAATGTGGCGCCCGACGCAGCGAGTGAGCGCAGAGGCAAACTTGTTTGACTATGCCGAACCGCAAGGAGGAAGGCGCAGCCAATCCAGAACCCGCCTTCCGCTTTTGTCTTGAACTCTGATTTATATTGAGCGTAGTCGAAATATGACACAGATTAAGTAATAGATGAACACAGATTTTCTTTGTTCACTCGTTCACTTGTTCACTCGTTTACTAAAAAAATGTTACCTTTGCATCCCGACTGTAAAGACAATCGGCAGTATGCAATGTTTATACAAATACAAACGAACATCAGTATGGATTTTTCAGTAAAAATAGCGCAGGAACTTCATTTATCGGCACAACACGTTCAGAATGTAATTGATTTATTGGCAGAAGGTTCTACCATTCCTTTCATTGCCCGTTACCGAAAAGAGGCGACAGGGTCGATGGATGAGGTCTTTATTACTGCCATTCGCGACCGATTTAAACAATTGCTGGAAACAGAAGACCGCAGAACAAGTATCCTGAAATCAATCAATGAACAAGGCAAATTAACGCCCGAACTCAAACAAAAAATAGAAACCGCTCAAACAATGTGCGAGTTGGAAGACTTATACCTTCCCTATAAACCCAAACGGAAAACAAAGGCAAGTATCGCCAAAGCAAAAGGGCTTGAGCCGCTTGCAGACATCCTCTACAGACAGGAAAAAGGAAATGTGAAACAATGGGCGTTGAAATTTGTCAATCCCGAACTTGGCGTAGAAACCATAGACGATGCTTTATCGGGCGCACGCGATATTCTGGCTGAACGTATCTGCGAACATACCCCTACTCGAACACGATTACGATCCCTCTTTGAACAAAAAGGCATGATAACGTCCAAAGTCGCCAAAGACAAAGAGGCAGAAGGCGAAAAATACAGAATCTATTTCGACAATACGGAATTGCTCAAAAAGACGTCTTCTCATCGTATATTAGCCATGTTTCGAGGAGAAAGTGAAAAAGCGCTTCGGATTGGCGTAGAACCCGACAAGATCACTGCACTGGAACTTATCGACCGTATTCATCTCAAAGCCGATAATGCTTCTGCCGATCAGGTTGCCGATGCAATAGAAGATGCTTACGAACGTCTGCTGCAACCTCAAATGGAAACGGAAATGCGGCAACAGGCAAAAATGCGCGCCGATAACGAAGCTATTCGCGTCTTTTCGGATAACGTTCGTCAACTCCTCTTAGCGCCGCCTCTGGGAGAAAAGAATGTATTGGCTATCGACCCCGGATTTCGTACCGGATGCAAAGTTACCGTGCTGGATAAACAGGGCAATCTGTTGGAACATACAACAATCTATCCGCATCCTCCTCAGATTGAAGTGCATCAGGCTAACGAAACGATTAAACATTTGGTCGCCCAATACAAAATAGACGCCATCGCAATCGGCAACGGTACCGCAGGAAGAGAAACAGAAAATTTTATCCGTCATGTGGACTTCGACCAAACGCCAATCATTGTGATGGTGAACGAAAACGGAGCTTCTGTTTATTCTGCTTCGGAAGTTGCCCGCGAGGAATTTCCCAATCATGATATTACGGTACGGGGTTCGGTATCTATTGGTCGTCGGTTGATAGACCCTTTGTCCGAATTGATAAAAATAGACCCTAAATCGATTGGCGTAGGACAATATCAGCACGACGTCAATCAGAAGAAATTGCAGGAATGTCTTGAAGAAACAGTATCGAGCTGTGTCAACAAGGTTGGAGTAGAGGTAAATACAGCAGGAAAAGAACTGCTTTCGTATGTTTCGGGAATAGGTCCTGCGCTTGCAAAAAACATTGTCGAGTACCGAAAAGAACACGGACAATTCAAAACCAAATCCGACTTGAAAAAAGTCGCCCGTTTCGGCGAAAAGGCTTTTGAACAGTCGGCAGGATTTCTTCGCATTCGCGACGCCGAAAATCCCTTGGACAGAAGCGCTGTACATCCTGAAAGTTATCCGATTGTCGAGAAAATGGCGGCTAAATTGAATTGTTCGCCCGACAAACTGATGGAAGAGGAATCTCTAAGGAAACAAATCAATCTAAAAGACTTTATCACCGACAAAGTGGGTCTGCCGACATTGACCGACATCATGAAAGAATTGTCCAAACCGGGTCGAGATCCTCGTCAGGAATTTGATCTGTTCGAGTTCGACCGCAATATAAGCGACGTCTCCGATTTGCGTCCGGGAATGATATTGCAGGGAGTGGTGGTCAATATTGCCGCATTCGGTTGTTATGTGGATATCGGCGTACATCAGGACGGGTTGGTTCATATTAGTCAGATGGCTAAAAAATATATCAGTAATCCGAATGCTGTCGTCAAGTTGAACCAGAAAATCAAAGTGAAAGTCCTCGACGTCGATACCCGACGAAAACGTATCTCTTTGTCTATGCTGATAGATTAATTTTCTTTCATGCCCTTTGGACTTTTTCATTGAATAAATTCTGCTGCGAATAGTCGAAAATGAAATTGAATAAATGTAGATGCAAAAATGGAAAATGAAGCGGTGAAAATTATATACGGTCGGAACAAAATTTTTATCCTGACGAAAATAAATTTACTCTTTGTATAAATAAATTTACTCCTTGTGTAAATAAATTTCTATCCTGACGAAAATAAATTTACTCCTTGTATAAATAAATTTACTCTTTGTGCAAATAAATTTCTGTCCTGACGAAAATAAATTTACTCTTTGTGTAAATAAATTTCTGTTCTGATAGAAATCTTTTTTCTTCCTTGCATAAATTTTACTGCAAACAGTCGAAAATAAAATGGGAAATGAAGGGTTGAAAATTATATACGGTCGGAACGAAATTTTTATAAGGACGGAATAAAATTGAATAAATAGAGCATTAAAAAAGACAAAGAGCCTTCACCGAACGATGGTAGACAGGCTACATGCCTGACGACATGCCTGATATCAAACACCTTCTATTTTGCTACCGAGCATCCCTACAGGATGCGTTTTTCTGCGGGATTCTACCGGGAAAATATAATCGTCCGCAGGCAATTATCAATTATCAATTATCAATTATCAATTGAATACTATTCTCTGTCCAGACCTCGACTATGCGCCCGTTGAATGTCTTTTTCTTTGATGGATTCGCGTTTATCGAACATTTTCTTACCGCGTGCAAGGGCGATTTCCAATTTTGCATATCCCTGTTCATTGATAAATAACAATGTCGGAATAACAGTCGATCCCCGTTCGTTGAGCTTGGATTGAAGTTTACGGATTTCGCGTTTGGTCAGCAAGAGTTTTCTATCCCGTTTAGGTTCGTGATTGTTATAACTTCCTGCGGCATATTCGCTGATGTGCAAGTTGTGTACCCAGAGTTCATTGTTGACAAAACTGCAATAAGTGTCCGAAAAAGCAACCTTCCCCGCACGAATGGATTTTATCTCCGTCCCCGTAAGTACAATTCCTGCAGTATATTTCGTTACCAGAAAATAGGAAAATTCCGCTTTCCTGTTCCTGATATTGATTTGTGTATTCGTTTTTCGTTTCCCCATGCAGACTGATGCTATTTATCTTTGTGAAATTCTGCCAGTCCTTCTTCTAAAAATTGAGCAAAAACCTGAGCATCCTTTTCATAACCCATTCCTTTTCCATTGCGGGAAAGAATTTTTTCATTTGCATCTACCAAAACATAATAAGGCTGAGCATTCATTTGATACCGTTCTATTTCATAATTCAGGTTCTTATCTCCCAGACGTTTCAATGTTTTTCCTTTACTGTTGACAACTCTTTCTTCTTCGGGTAAATAGATTGTATTAGCATCGGTATAAAGAGCTACGATTATATATTCTTCCGTTAACAATTTGCGGACTTTGGGATCTGTCCAGACTCTGTTTTCCATCTCTCGACAGTTCGGACATGTTTTGCCTGTAAAATCAATGAAGACAGGTTTATTGACCTTTCGAGCGTATGCTTTTGCTTCTTCCAGATCGAAAAAACCTTGAAATCCGGTGGGAAGATGTAATTCTTTTCCGTATTTCACATCTTTGTAGACGTCTTCCTGCATGGAGGCAACAGGAGTTTTATTGTCTAATAATAGACGTTCGATATCGAAATCCTGCGTTGTCATGGGAGGAATATAGCCGGAAAGCGCTTTGAGAGGAGCTCCCCACATGCCGGGAACAAGATAAACGACAAACGTAAACGTGATAATGGCAAGAAATAAACGAAAAACGCCAATCTGCTTTGAATCGGAATCTCCTTTGAATTTCAATTTGCCAAGAAAATACAATCCCAACAGCGTGAAAAGGACAATCCAACATGCCAGAAACACTTCCCTGTCTAAAATCCGCCATCCGCAGTATAAATCCGCCTGACTTAAAAACTTTAATCCCAACGCAAGTTCCAGAAAACCAAAGACAATTTTTACAGAATTCATCCAGCTTCCTGCTTTCATTTTTGCCATAACGGAAGGAAACAAAGCCAGAAGCGTGAACGGAGCGGCAAATCCCAAAGCAAATCCCAACATGGAGATAAGCGGCGTAATTCTGTCCATACTGTCGGCAGCTACGCCAATAATAACGCCGCCGATAATGGGACCGGTACAGGAAAAAGAAACCAAAACGGTAGTCAGAGCAACAAAGAAAGTCCCTGCCCAACCGCCTTTTTCCGACTGTGCATCCGATTTGTTTGCCCACGAAGAAGGAAGCGTGATTTCAAACAATCCAAAGAAAGACAATGCGAAAATCAAAAAGATGACAAAGAAAAACAAATTCGGTATCCAATGCGTGCTGAGAATATAGGTTGCATTTTCTCCGAAAAGCAATGTAAGTACAACTCCCAGAATGGCAAAAATAATAACAATGGAACTCCCGAAAAACAAAGCGATTTTCACACCTTTCTTTCTGCTGTTTCCTTTCATAAAGAAACTAATTGTCAGGGGGATCATCGGAAAGACGCAAGGAGTGAGCAAAGCGGCAAGTCCTGCGAGCAACGAAATAAGAAACACCATCTGCTTCGACATGCCTCCACCCTGTTTTGCTTCGTCGGCAGGATTTTCATTATCGACTGTGTTTGCTTGTTCTTCCGTTATTGTTGGTATTGTGTCTGAAAACGTCGTGTCTGTTGCCGATACCGAACTGTCCGCATCCTGTTTTTGCTTCTTATCGGGCAGCTTGTCGGGTGAAATCCCCTGTACCGGTATTTCAAAATCAGTTCCGACCATGATACATTTTCCTTCGATACATGCCTGTGCCTCGACTGTCCCTTTAATCACAAAGTCTTTGTCGGAGAACACTTCGGTCTTTTGTGTGAAAACTACCGTTGAACCTTCAAAATAACGATCTGTTCCGAACTCGTCTGTAAATTCCGTATATTTTGGTTCGGCAGGTTTGCCCACTGTTTTGTATTTCTCCGACGGCTCGAAGGTAAACACGGTTGCCTGCGTTATTCCCAAGGTATTGTATTGAGAATATAAATGCCATCCTTTATCAACAGTCGCCGTAATTTTCAGCAGTACAATATTATCTTTCTGGTATTGTGACGTATATGACCATTTTACGGGTTCTACTATCTGCGCTTTCAGACTGTATCCGCATAGAATAAGTCCTCCGAGCATGACAAGCAGCAATGATTTACCGATACGTGTTTGTTTATTCATTGATCTTTATTTTCGTCTGTTTATAATTTCTATTTTCTTTCTTCTTGTTCGGCATAGTAACGACGTGGCATACCACATCGCTACAAGCTCGCTACGTTGGTTGCCACGTCGCTAGCCGTCTTCGAAAGACAGATACCTGTATAATTCGGAAAAGATGATGTTTCTTATATCAATTTATTCACTTTTTCAATCAATTCGGGTTTACGAATTGCGCCGACATGTTTATCTGTCAGTTCTCCGTTCTTGAAAAAGAGCAGGGTCGGAATATTTTTGATGCCGAAATGAATCGTTATTTTTGCATTATCATCGACATTCACCTTTCCGATTACTACTTTATCGGCATATTCCTGAGCTACTTCTTCTACTATGGGCGATATTGCTCTGCAAGGACCGCACCATTCTGCCCAAAAGTCTATTACTACCGGTTTATCGCCTGCTACCAACGCTTCCCAATTGCTGTCTGTAATTTCTGTTGCCATATTCTTCTCTAAAAATTATTGTTTATTGTAATACCATTATAGTCTGACCAATATAATCTGTATCCGTAAACAGTTGTGCGGTATATTCACCCGGAACAGCTACATCTTCTGTCCGCAGTTTCCATTCCATCACCACCTGTTTGGCTTTGTTATCGTAAGTAACGGAAGTTTTAATTGTATATTGCAATTGTTTTCCGTCGTTAGTGAAACTGTATGCTTCGCCTTTACCCAATGCCAATATGCGTCCGTCAGGCAGAGAAATCCGGCAATACAAATTGAGTTCTCCTGCCGGAACCAATTCATTTTCACTCAAAGTAAACACAACTCTAAGTTTTTTCACTCTTTTGGCTTTATTGGTTTCTTCTTCTTTTTTTCCTCCGCTTTTGAGGTTAATTCCTTTCATGATCGCATTATAGGCTTTCAATTTAGCTGCAACGGTTACTTTTTCCTGTAATGTTTCTTTCTCCTGCGAAAGGTCTTCTTTTTCCTTCGAAAGACGGGTAACGGTTTTCTTTATCTCTTGATTTTCATTCGTTAGTTGTTGATTGACGACATAAAGAGAATCAAGCAAATGGACATACTCTTTCCCTTGATTTTGCAACAATTCCAGCTTCTTTTTTATACGGCGATAATCTGCCTGCGAAGCGATTAATGCTTTTATCTCATCGGCTTGCGCCAAAATAGCGCTGTCTTTTCCCGACAATTGTGCATTCAGGTCTCCGTATTCACTTTTTATCAATTCATATTCCCGAAGAATAGAATCCAATTCTTCCTGCAGATCGTTGTTTTGAATTTCAACAAC
>JAISRU010000185.1 GCA_031273515.1 Bacteroidales bacterium
GCTCCGAGCAAAGAATCCTGCTGAGATTTGCTGAAACGATGTATTTCGTCAATAAATAACATGGATGGCTCTTCGCTGTTACGGGCGCTTTCGATCGCATCACGTATGTCTTTCACTCCAGAATTAATGGCGCTGAGCTTGTAAAAATTCCATTTCAGATAATTGGCGATTAAATATGCCAGTGTGGTTTTTCCTACTCCGGGAGGTCCCCAAAGAATCATCGACGGAATTTGACCTTTCTCTAAAGCCTCTCTTAATATGGAGTTTGTACCTACTAAATGTTCTTGTCCATAGTATTGATCTAATGTTTTCGGACGCATCTGTTCCGCTAATGGAATACTTTTCATTTGTTACAGTTTTCTGTTTGCAAAAATAAACTTTTTTTCTCAATTCTCAATTAAATAATGTAACTTTGTCAAAAATAAAAAGAGATGCAATGGGATGATCGAAACATCCCAATTCATCTTGAATATAAATCATTTAAATAAAAAGTAAAAAGAGACGAAGACATGAGAACAGCATTTATTTTTACAGGATTGCTGCTATTTTGCGGCTTAACAACATTTGCAGAACAAGTTGATGCAGACAGGGCGAAATTAGTTGGTCTGACTTTTTTATCGCACAATCTGAAAATACAGAAAGGGAATACGCCCTTAGAACTTGATCTGGTCTATGCGTCGACTTCGGACAATGGACAACAAAAGAAACTTCCGACTACCTTTTTCTATGTCTATAATGCAGGAACGAGCGGCTTTGTGATTGTTGCGGGAGATGACCGAGTAACGCCAATTCTGGGCTATTCAAACGAGGATTCTTTCGACCCCGACAATCTTGCGCCTGCCGCAAGAAAATGGTTGGACGCCTATAAGATGCAAATACGAACGGCGATAGAACGTAATCTTTCGGCAACTGGGAAAATTCAGCAGGAATGGACCTATTACAGCAAAGGAATGCTCCCGCCCAAACACAAAGACAATCTGTTTGTATTGCCTTTGGTGCAAACAAAATGGAATCAAGGTATTCCTTACAACGCACTTTGTCCGGGCGGTTCTTACACAGGTTGTATTGCCACAGCGATGGCGCAGGTGATGAAATATTGGGAACATCCCACCAAAGGAATAGGTTCTCGTTCTTATAATCATCAGAAATACGGTATGCTTTCCGCTAATTTCGGCGCTACAACCTATCTATGGGATTCCATGCCCAATACTGGTCAGGTACTCAGCGCCAATAATGCCGTCGCCACGCTGATGTATCATTGCGGCGTGAGTGTAGCTATGAATTATTCTACGTCGGCAAGTTCTGCATACACTCATGCGACTATGACAGCTTTTAAAACTTATTTTGCATATAATGATTCCGCACGGTATATTCTTCGAAGCTCTTATACGGACAGTATGTGGATAGATGTGTTGAAAACCGAATTGGACGCAAGCAGACCCATTCTTTATAGTGGGTTTACGCAAAGCAGCGGACATGCTTTTGTTTGCGACGGTTATGACGCAAACGGTAAGTTTCATTTTAATTGGGGATGGGGCGGATCTTCTGACGGATATTTTATCATTAATGCCTTAGTAAGCGGTTATAATTTAAATCATGAAGCCGTCATTGGAATTAGCCCCAAACCTGCAGCTACTCAAACCAATGACATCTGTTTATTCGACAATTTGCTTTGTAATTCCGTAACACAAACAGTTACTGTCCCTTACCAACAAGCCTTTACGGTTACAGCCTCTATTCAAAACAGAGATACAGCTAATAATTTTACCGGCGATTTTAGCGCCTTTATTTTGGATGATCAATATAATGTGGTCGCTTCTATGGATAGCATCACAGCCTCTCTTTCTCCCTTAGGCGGAGGCGACGATACGGTTGCCTTGTCTTTTACGATGAACGGATTACCGAGCATGTTTGCAGGGACTTATTACATAATGCTTTATTGCAAACCCGCAAACGGAACATGGACGCCTGTTTCCGATTATTTGTATTTCATCAATAAAAGACAACTAAATATAGGATATACTTCTCCTGTTACATTGGATACGATGGGACGATCTTCGGAATTTTTAATTCAAGGTCAACCTGTTTCGGTTGATGTGAATTTGAGTTTGAGTTTGAGTCCTTCCATAGAAGGTGTTCCCTTTTCTGGCAGTTGTGAAATAGGATTACTTCATTTAGATGGTTCCCAGGCTCAAGCTATCGGCGCTCCACAAGGAAATATAACCATATCCAAGGGTTCATCCAGCGGCATAATGACGTTTAGCGATACGGTAACCCTTGCACCGGGTACTTATTATTTAGCCGTGTTTCACACGAATGACGGTGATACGATAAGGACACTCACAGGGTCGTCAAGGTATTATCCGAACCCTGTCAAGGTAATTGTACAGGCTCCACCCTTATATCCAGACAAGTACGAAGTCAACGATACGCTTTATCAGGCATACGAATTACCGCTTGTCTTTTTGGACGATACAGCTTTGGTAACGACAATGGGTTCAAATATGCATATCGAAACAGATGTGGATCATTATAAAATCGAACTGTCTTCCGCTTATGAATACACTGTCTCGGCGCGGGTGCATGATGCGGAGAACAGCGGCGACGGAAATACGTATTCGGTAGATGTTTCATTTTCTTATTC
>JAISRU010000240.1 GCA_031273515.1 Bacteroidales bacterium
TTACGGTGCTCAGTTGGATAGTAGTTTTGGGTTTGACAAGACCGAAAACAGAACTGCCAAGAAGACAAGCAATGCACGGGATAGTTTCACGGAAGAATTGGCAATACGACTTCAAAACGTATGCGTAGAATGTGCCGACGCCTGTTACATTATCCGCAGTAGAGATACTGACAATTCTTTTTTCTATTGCGATCCACCGTATTACAATGCCAATATGGGACATTATGATGGTTATTCATTGGCAGATTACACGGAATTATTGGAGACGTTGAGTAAGATAAAGGGTAAATTTTTATTGTCGTCTTACCCGTCTGATATACTCACAGAGTACATCAGGAAGCACGGTTGGCAGACAAAGACGTTTGACATGCCTATATCGGTCAATGCGTCGAAAGGGAAGAAAAACAGTCGCAAAACAGAGGTGTTGACTGCCAACTATCCCATATAGACAAGGACAGGAGAAAAGTCGTTTAAAAAGAAATTAAACGACTTTTTGCGATTATAAAAGGGGGTGGAAAACAGAAAAAGATGTCTCATTTGTTTTTCCAGAGATGTCCCATTTGTTTTTCCGATTATACTATTAAATCAAGTTTCTCCAATTATTTTTCCTAGCGCCTCAAAAAGATTAAGCACCAATCCATTATTCCCGGAACAAAATTGACGGAGCGTGATGCTCCGTCAATCATTTTCTGTTATTCTGCGGTAGACTCTTTTTTCCCGCCGCTCGCTCTGCTTTTCAGCTTTTTTTCCAGTTCGGTAAGCGTATAATCCTTTATTCGTGCGGCATCTACGCCTTTGTAGAGCGAGCGTCCTGCTGTCAGCGTTTCCGAAATGGTTTTCCACAGATCGTCGAACACGGCGGAATTTTCCTCCACGGCTATGGCACGCTGACTGATAATTTGGTTCTGCAAATTGTTCAAACGCTCGATTTCCTCGCGTGCATTACGCAGAACATTCACCATTTCGTCGCTCAAACCTTGCTCCGACAATACATTACGATTGTTTTCAATAATGTGAAGCAAATCGCCCAGTGTTTTTGTTACTCCTTCCACATTGCCTCTGTTCAGCGGTTGCCGTACAGCGCTGATACCAAAACCCACAATCGTCGTGCTTAGACTCTTATCTGCCATCTTTACATAACCCTCAATCTTGTTGAGTTTCGGACGCAATTCGCCGACTGCATCCTTCAGATTAATGGTAACCTTGCTCAGTTCTTTTGTAAAGATTTTCCCTGCAATCACCGACTTTACTTTTGCTATCTTTCCCTCGAAAACGTCCAGATAACTATCGTTAAACTTAGGTGAATAGGTCGAAAAATTAGCTAAATCACGTCTCAAACTCACAATTACGAAATCTGCTATAACAGGTAAATCTTCAATACTTACGATTCTTTTCATTTTAGACTTATATTTTGTTAAAATTATTTTACATCAATAATTATTTACTACAAAAATTGTGCCAAAATCATGTGTAAAATTACAATTTTCATACACAAAATCACAATTTTCATGTCCGGAATCGCAATTTGTATGTCTGGAATTGCAATTGTCATGTCAGAAATGATAATAGCAATTCAGAAAACCCGCCTTCCTATTTGTTTTGAACTGTGATTTATATTTCGACTTGATATTGAGCATAGCCGAAATACGATCAATATTAATCTGATTAAATGATTAACATGACTATTTTTCTTCCCCCCCTGCTCCTCTCCAAAGTTGGTGAGGGGAGATAAAAATCTGCGGTATTCAGCGAGAAATAATATTCGTCGCTTTGCGCTTTCGTTCATTTGTCCAGTAAAAAAAACTCCCCGCGATAATTATTTCTTGGGGAGTTTAAACAAAATGGTTTACGATATTTTATTTTTCGGCTAATCGTTTGTATTGATTATAGCGCCATAAAGCATTTTCCTGGGTTGCTGTAAATAATGTTTTGGCTTCTTCGGGAAATGTTTTAATCAGAGAAGCATAACGAACTTCATTGAGTAAAAAGTCTTGGAATTTAGTCCAGTCGGGCTCTTTGCTATCTAAGACAAAGGGGTTCTGATCTGTTCCTTCCAAAGCAGGATTGTATCTCCATAAATGCCAATAGCCGCATTCGACAGCCATTTTTTCTTCTGTCTGTGTACGCGACATGCCTGTTTTGATGCCGTGATTTATACAGGGAGCATAACACAGAAGAAGAGAAGGTCCGTTGAAGGCTTCAGCTTCCTTGATCGCTTTGAAATACTGCGACTGACTTGCTCCCATGGCTACCTGAGCTACGTAAACATATCCGTACGATTTGGCTATCATCCCCAGATCTTTCTTGCGGATTTTCTTACCTGAAGTCGCAAATTTGGCAACCGCTCCCGCAGGAGTAGACTTTGAAGACTGTCCGCCTGTATTCGAATAGACCTCAGTATCCAAAACCAATACATTGACATTCTCTCCCGATGCAAGTACATGATCCAATCCACCGAAACCTATATCATAAGCCCATCCGTCTCCGCCGAATATCCATTGCGATTTCTTAGCTAAATACTGTTTCAAATCAATGATTTCTCTACAATAGCTGCAATCGCATTTTTGGGCAAGTTCAACAATCTTTTCACCTGTTTTTCTACTTTCTGTCGTATTTTCACGATTGTCTATCCATTGTTGAAACAGGGATTTTAATTCGTCGGAACAACAATCACATTTTTCAATGGCTTCTTCCATAATGTGTTCGATACGGTCGCGCATCTGACGAACAGCCAAAGCCATTCCGAACCCGTATTCTGCATTGTCTTCAAAAAGTGAATTTGCCCATGCCGGTCCAAATCCCGATTTGTAATTCTTACAATAGGGCGTCGCAGGAGCAGAACCTCCGTAAATAGAAGAACATCCCGTTGCATTGGCAATCATCATCTGTTCTCCGAACAATTGGGTGATGGTTTTGATATAAGGCGTTTCACCGCATCCTGCACAAGCTCCCGAAAATTCAAACAAAGGCTGCGCAAACTGACTGTTTTTGATATTTGCCGTCTTATCAATCAGATTATCTTTATAGGAAACATGTTTTTGTATATAATTCCAGCGTTCTGTTTCGCCCAGTTGTGTTTCCAATGGTTTCATTTCTAAGGCTTTTGTCTTTGAAGGACAAACATCGGCACAGTTTCCGCAACCGGTGCAGTCCAGAACGGATACCTGTATTTTAAATGCAAGTCCCGATAGTTCTTTTCCGATTGCCTTTAACGTTTCAGTGCCTGCGGGAGCATTTGCAAGTTCTTTTTCGTCGAAAAGGAACGGACGAATTGCCGCATGAGGACATACTAATGCGCATTGATTACACTGTATGCAATTGCCTGAAATCCATTGAGGAACAGTAACTGCTACTCCGCGTTTTTCGTAGGCGGTTGTTCCTGCGGGAAAGGTGCCGTCTTCGTATCCATTGAATATGCTCACCGGAAGATTATTCCCTTCCTGTGCAAGCATAGGCTCTACCACATCTTTGATGAATGCAGGAATATCCCGATTATCGTTTTCTTTTTCAATCACGATATTTGCCCATGCTGCAGGAATATCAACCTGAGTTACATTACTGCCCTTATCTACTGCCGCATAATTCATCTTCACAATGTTTTCGCCTTTGCGTCCGTACGATTTATCGATTGCTTTTTTCATTTGCTTAACCGCCAGATCGTAAGGGATTACATTCGATATTTTGAAAAAGGCAGACTGTAAAATGGTATTGGTTCTGTTGCCCAGACCTATTTCCACTGCAATAGCTGTCGCATCAATAATATACATCGATATATTGTTTTCTGCCAGATATTTCTTCACATGATCGGGAAGTTGTTTCTTTGTATCTTCAACATTCCAGATTGAATTATAAAGGAATGTTCCTCCTTTTTTCAATCCTCTCAGACAGTCGTACTTATGGATATAGGCAGGAACATGAACAGCCACAAAGTCGGGGGTATTCACTAAATAAGGAGCTTGGATAGGTTCATCGCCGAAGCGTAAATGAGAACACGTATATCCGCCCGATTTTTTACTGTCGTAATCGAAATATGCCTGACAATATTTATCTGTAGTTTCTCCGATGATTTTAATGGAGTTCTTATTTGCGCCCACCGTACCGTCTGCTCCCAATCCGTAGAATTTGGCTTCGTAAGTTCCTTTGGGAAGAACAATTACGTCCGGCAATAAAGGAAGCGATTTATGGGTAACATCATCGACAATTCCAATGGTGAACTGGTTTTTGGGATTTTCAGCTTTCAGATTATTGAAAACGCTGATAATCTGCGATGGCGTAGTGTCTTTCGACGACAAACCATAACGACCGCCGATAATCAAAGGTTTTTTGGCTGTCGGAACATCATTGTTGTTGCAAAGAGCTTCAACAACATCTAAATACAGCGGATCTCCATTGGCGCCGGGTTCTTTGGTGCGGTCTAAGACACAGATGCGTTGTGCCGTATCGGGGAGCGCTTTAAGCAAATATTTCACCGAAAACGGACGATACAGATGAACAGAAACAAGTCCTGTTTTTTCTCCTTCGCGGTTCAGTTTATCGACAACTGTCCGAATTGTTTCCGTAACAGAACCCATTGCAATAACGACATTCGTTGCATCTTTTGCTCCATAGTAGGTAAACGGAGCATAGTTGCGACCTGTTATTTTAGCTATTTCGTTCATATAATCAGCCACCATATCGGGAATAATGTCGTAGAATTTATTTTGAGCTTCCCTTGTCTGAAAATAAATGTCAGGGTTCTGAGCCGTACCTCTTGTAACGGCATGTTCGGGATTGAGCGCATTATCACGATACGATTTTAATGCTTTCCAATCGATTAATTTCGACATTGTATCCTGATCGGTAAGTTCTGCTTTTTGAATTTCGTGAGAAGTACGAAATCCGTCAAAGAAATGCAGGAAGGGGATTCTTGCTTTAATAGCTGTCAGATGAGCTACGGGAGCGACGTCCATAATTTCCTGAACCGATCCTGTTGCCAACAAGGCAAAACCTGTCTGACGAACGCTCATCACATCCGAATGATCGCCAAAAATAGAGAGCGCCTGCGCCGCCAATGCACGCGCTGAAACATGAAAAACGCCGGGTAATAATTCTCCTGCGATTTTGTACATATTCGGGATCATGAGTAAAAGTCCCTGCGACGCCGTAAAGGTCGACGTTAAAGCGCCTGCCTGTAAAGAACCGTGAACTGCGCCCGCTGCGCCTGCTTCCGATTGCAATTCTGCTACTTTGACGGTTTCTCCAAAGATATTTTTCCGTCCGAAAGCCGACCATTCGTCAATGTATTCTGCCATTGTCGAAGAAGGAGTGATGGGATAGATTGCCGCCACTTCGCTAAACATGTATGCGATGTGGGCTGCAGCCTGATTTCCATCGCATGTTATAAACTTTTTTTCTGCCATAAATGTTTGATATTAAATGTTATGTATTCTTTCTATGATTTTGTTGAGAACGTTGCAAAGATAGTACTTTATTTTCGATAAAACAAGTATCCGTTAATATTTACCCTTCCGGTGATAATTTTTAGCACACAGATTTATATTGAGCATGGTCGAAATATGACGCCAATTAAAACAGATGAACACAGATTTTTCCTTCTTTGCGTTCTTTGCGAGAAACTTGGCAAACTTTGCGTTTACAAAAAATCTCTTTAACCGCAAAGAACGCAAAGAAGGCGCACAGTACACAAAGAAAATCATAGTCCATCAGGTAGATCACATACATCAGCGGTTCCGACAAAAACTCAGAATGAAAACACTCCATGCAGGGGATTGCCCGACACTAAAATATAAATCCCGATTATAAAAACAAGAATGTCTAAAATGATTTTAAAAATATCTTTCATCGGAATAAGGGCAATGCCAATCCAGAT
>JAISRU010000284.1 GCA_031273515.1 Bacteroidales bacterium
AATTGTTCATCTGGAAAATTGAATTGTTCATCTGGAAAATTGAATTGTTCATCTAGGAAATTGAATTGTTCATCTGGAAAATTGAATTGTTCATCTAGGAAATTGAATTGTTCATCTGGAAAATTGCAAAGTTCATCAGGAAAATTGAAAATGGAATGAAAGTTCAAGACAATCCTCGTCGCTTTGCGCCATTATCAATTATCAATTATTCATTATCAATTAATATATGTACCTTTGCAGAAATTGTTTTAGCCTGTCTATGGAGGATCAGGTCAATCAGTTTTCACTCAAAACCAATTGTTTCTGTATTTTTGAATAAAAGTAATCATACTATGAATGTACTTGAAAACATTCCGAACCTTCGTCATTTGTCGGAGAATAATTTTTTTCTTATTGCAGGTCCCTGCGTGATCGAAAATGAAGACATGCCTATGGAAATAGCCGGCATACTGAAAAAAATCACGGATAAATTGAAGATACCCTTTATCTTCAAAGCCTCGTACCGAAAAGCAAATCGTTCCGACCTGAACTCTTTTACCGGAATCGGCGACCAAAAAGCGCTGACTCTCCTTGCCAATACGGGCAGACAGTTGAATATTCCCACGCTGACCGATATTCATTCTCCTGAAGAAGCCCGAATGGCGGCAAATTATGTCGATGTTTTACAAATCCCCGCTTTCCTCTCTCGACAGACCGACCTTCTGCTTGCCGCCGCTCAAACAGGGAAAACCGTCAATATAAAAAAAGGACAGTTCCTTTCTCCTGAGGTAATGAAATTTCCGGTGCAGAAAGTGCGTTCAACAGGCAATACGCAAATCATGCTCACCGAAAGAGGTACAATGTTCGGATACCAAGACCTTGTTGTCGATTTCAGAGGAATTGACGTCATGCGTAAAAATCATTGTCCGCTTATTCTGGACGTTACGCATTCTTTGCAACAGCCCAATCAGGAAACAGGCGTAAGCGGCGGTTTGAGGCATCTTATCGAAACAATTGCAAAAGCAGGTATTGCCGTGGGTTACGACGGACTCTTTATGGAAACACATCCCGATGTTCAACATGCCAAATCGGATGCATCCAATATGTTGCCGCTCGAACATGTCGAAGCTCTTTTAACGAAATTAATTCCTGTCCGTCAGGCAATTTTACCCAAACTCTCCTGACAATGAATTTCCTGAGTGTAGAAAATCTGAGCAAATATTATGGCGATAAACTTCTGTTTGAAGAAATCAGTTTTGGGATAGACAAGGGTCAGAAAGTGGCTTTGATTGCCCGAAACGGAACAGGAAAAACGACCTTGCTGAACATCATCAACGGAAAAGATACCGCAGACAGCGGAACGCTTACCCTGCGCAACAATATACGTATTGGTTATCTTCCGCAAGTGTTCGATTCACAGGAGCGTATTTCCGTGCTGGATGCAGTTTTTGAAACCGACACTCCCGTTACGCACATTATCAAGGAATACGAAACTGCGTTGGAACTCTTCAACCGACAGCCTACTCAGGAAAATCGTTTGCGTATGGATAATGCGGTGGAAGGCATGGACAATCTTCAGGCATGGGATTTTGAAAGCAAAGCCAAAGAAATACTGACACGATTCGATATTCAGGATATTTTGAAAGATATGCGGGAATTGTCGGGCGGACAGCGCAAAAAAGTGGCTTTGGTGAAAATGCTGCTCTCCGACGCCGATTTTCTGATTATGGACGAACCGACCAATCATTTGGATATCGAAATGATAGAATGGATGGAGTCTTATTTTTTGGCAAGCGGCGTTACTCTGCTGATGGTTACTCACGACCGTTTCTTTTTAGATAAAGTCTGCACTGAAATCCTTGAACTTGAAAACGGAAAACTCTACCGATACAAGGGTAAATACGATTATTATTTGGAGAAAAAAGAAGAACGTATTGCAAACACAGCGGCAGAAACAGAGAAAGCCAAAAGCATCTACCGTAGCGAATTGGAATGGATGCGGTCTACTCCTCAGGCGCGTACGACAAAGGCAAAAGCTCGCGCAGACAATTTTCGGAACATCAAAGAAAAAGCATTTACCCGTATCGACCGTCCGGACAAGACTTTTGCAGTTAAGACAGAACGTATCGGCAACAAGATATTAGAGATTAACAATCTGCATTTTTCTTTCGATAATCATATTATTATTGACGATTTTTCCTATATCTTCAAAAGGGGCGAACGTTGTGGTATTGTCGGCAAAAACGGCAGCGGAAAAACGACTTTGCTGCGTCTGATCATGCAGGAACTCAAACCCAATGCGGGAAAAATCACAAGCGGAGAAACCGTGATTTTCGGCTATTATTCCCAAGACGGACTTTCATCGCAAAACAGAGGCAAACGGGTCATTGATATTGTGAAAGAACAGGCGGAAATGGTTCGGATGGCTTCAGGGAATTATCTTTCTGCCTCTCAGTTTTTAAATCATTTCGGATTTGCATACGAGCATCAATATACTTATTTTGAAAACCTGAGCGGTGGACAACGAAGAAAACTGCATCTGCTTATTGTTTTGTTGCAAAATCCGAATTTCTTAATCCTCGACGAACCAACCAACGATTTCGATATCGAAACCCTTACTATTCTGGAAGATTTCCTGCGACATTTCAGCGGTTGTCTGCTGATTGTATCTCACGACCGATGGTTTCTCGACAAATTAGTTGATCACATGTTCATTATACGGGATAACGGGAAGATAAAAGATTTCTACGGAAATTATACTGCCTATAAACTGCAACTGCAAGAGGAAGAACGAATAAAGCGTTTACAGCAAAAGTCCGACAAACCAGTACTTCGACAGGAAACGCAAAAAAATAACAACAAACAGAGCTATAAAAGACAAAAAGAGCTGGAATTGTCGGAAAAAGAAATAGCAAGACTTGAACAGGAAAAAGCAGTTCTTTTAGAATTGCTCAACACAGGAAAAGGCACGCACGAAGAACTTGTCGCATGGTCAGAGCAATATGCGGCGATTGATACGGAATTAGAAGCAAAGGTCTCTCAATGGATCAATCTGCTCGACGAAACCGAAAGCGCTAATTGAACTCCAGTCTTATTGGGTATAGAAAATGTAATTTAATTCCATTTATTGCCCCTGTATTTTGAAAAATGTGTTACCTTTGCGTCATGTAAAAATAATGTCGTATATCTATGAGTAAAATATATTTGAAACGAAATCTTGATAAAGAATTGATAGCGTGGAAAACTGCCAATAACCGTAAACCGCTTTTGTTGCGCGGGACCCGGCAGGTGGGAAAATCCTCGACTGTGAGAGAGTTGGGCAAACAATTCGATTATTTTATAGAGGTAAACTTTGAAAGAGATGACAGAGAACTGAACATAAAAGCTGTGTTTGAAAGAGGATTAAGTCCTAA
>JAISRU010000293.1 GCA_031273515.1 Bacteroidales bacterium
ATGAAACAATTGACAGATATTGCCGATACAAATAATATTATGCCGCCAAAAACAACATGGTTCGAACCAAAACTTCGTTCCGGGTTGGCTGTACATCTGTTGGATTAAGGAAAATATTAGCTTCATCTGATTATTTATTTTAGTTAGCGAGCGGATAAGCAGAGTATTTTTCACCTGCTTGTCCGCTCGTTTCTTTGTTTACTTGGACGTCTATGGATTGTAATCGTCCGAATGGCATGACAGAAAATTCTCCATTATTTTTACTACTTTTGCAAGTCAGAAATAAATCAATAAAGATGGACGATAAAACACAAAGAAACATTGCAATATGGTTAGAGGGTCAATACGATGAGGAGAGCAAAGCCTGTATTCGTCATTGGCAGAAAACAGACAAAACGGCGCTCGAAGATGCCTTTTACCGCGACCTCGAATTTGGAACAGGCGGATTACGCGGCATTATGGGGACAGGAACTAATCGAATGAACAAATATACGGTGGCTATGGCGACTCAGGGTCTGGCAAATTACCTCAGACAGGTCGTTAAAGAGAAAACTCCCAAGGTTGCCATTGCGTACGATTCGCGCAATAACAGCCGTTTCTTTTCGGAAGTTGCCGCAGATGTTCTCTCTGCTAACGGTATCATGACCTTTCTCTTTGATGATATTCGTCCGACGCCCGAATTGTCTTTTGCCGTCCGTCATCTTGATTGCGACGGCGGAATTGTTATCACGGCTTCGCACAATCCCAAAGAATACAACGGATACAAAGTCTACTGGTCGGACGGCGGACAGTTAGTCCCTCCTCACGATGAAAATGTTATCGAGGAAGTCCGCAAGATACAGACGCTTGCGGAAGTGAACTTTAATCGTAACGGTGATTTAATCGACTATATCGGACAAGAAATAGACGACGTCTATTTATCTCGACTGAAATCATTGTCTTTGCATCCCGACGTTATCAAAAAACACAGTCGGCTGACCATTGTTTACAGTCCTCTGCACGGGACGGGGACAAAGATCATCCCCAGAGCATTGTCGGCTTTCGGATTTGAGAATGTCTGTTTAGTGAAAGAACAGGCAGTTGCCGACGGGAATTTTCCAACGCTTATTTCTCCCAATCCCGAAGAGCCGGAAGCGCTATACATGGCGATTGAACAGGCTAAACGTCTTGACGCCGACCTCGTCATGGCAACCGACCCCGATGCAGATCGTACAGGCGTCGCCGTAAAAAACGACAAAGGCGAATTTGTACTGCTCAACGGAAATATGATTATCGCCATTATTGCGTGGTACATCTGCAAGACAAAACAGCAGGAAGGCAAAATAAACGGAAAACAATACATCGTCAAGACCATAGTTACGAGTGAATTACTGACCGAAATTGCCAACGACTGCAACGTGAAAATCTACGACGTGCTTACAGGCTTCAAATACATAGCCGAAAAAATCAAAGACTTGGAAGATAAAGAAGAGTTTCTTTGCGCAGGGGAAGAAAGTTACGGTTATCTGACAGGCGATTTTGTTCGGGACAAGGACGCCGTTATATCCTGTTGCATTATCGCCGAGATTGCGGCATGGGCAAAAGAACAGGGCAAATCGCTTTTTAGTGTCTTGACCGACATTTATCTGCATTTGGGATACTACAAAGAACGCTTGCTGTCGCTGACTCGAGAAGGACAAAACGGAGCGGAAGAAATCAGGCAAATGATGGAAAATTATCGGACAAATCCCCCTGAAAGCATCTGCGGAATAAAACTTGTCGGGATAAAAGATTACAAGCTGTCGGAAGCGAAAAATCTGATCGACAACACAACCGAAAAGATAACATTGCCTTCTTCCGACGTTTTGCAATTCTTTTTGGAAGATGAAAGTAAGATTACCATACGTCCGTCGGGGACAGAGCCTAAGATAAAATTCTATTTCAGCGTGAAGACCACGTTGCCGAATCCCGAAGCGATGGATCAAACAACAGTTCTGCTTGATCAAAAATTGGATGCTATCATTGACGATATGAACCTGAACCATGTTTAAATTGTAATGCTGCAAGGAATAAATGTATGGAAGACAATACGGAATTTGAATCGGCATTGCATGTACAGGAGGGGATAAACATGCCTTCACAGGTAAATCCTTATCTGGATTTTTCCACGCTCAAGCGGAAGCCTCTGTTGGACAAGCAGGCATATATCGACGGCATTTTATCAGGCGACAGGGTAGCGCTTAGTCAGGCGATAACATTGATAGAAAGCAGTAAACAGGAACATTATCAATTGGCGCAATCTATTTTAGACGCCTGTATTCCTTATTCGGGCAATTCAATTCGGATAGGTATTACAGGGGTTCCGGGAGCGGGGAAAAGCACGTTTATTGAGTCGTTTGGAAAATACCTGACGGGGCTTGGTCATAAGTTAGCTGTTTTGGCGATAGACCCCAGCAGCGAGCGTTCCAAAGGGAGTATCTTGGGAGACAAGACCCGTATGGAAGAACTTGCTGCCGACGAGCATGCATTTATCCGTCCATCGCCTTCAGCGGGTTCGTTGGGAGGCGTTGCCCGTAAGACGGCGGAGACCCTTATTTTGTGTGAAGCGGCAGGATTTGGTGTTGTTTTTATCGAGACTGTCGGAGTAGGACAGTCGGAAACGACGGTGCATAGCATGGTTGATTTCTTTATTCTCCTGATAATTTCAGGGGCAGGCGATGAACTGCAGGGGATCAAACGAGGCATTATGGAGATGGCGGATGCTGTTATTGTCAACAAAGCCGACGGCGACAATATTCAAAAAGCGGAACGTACCCGTATTCAGTATGCGAATGTGCTGACTTTATTTTCCTCACCGCCTCAATCGACATGGAAGCCTCCTGTGATGACGATATCGTCATTGTACAAAACGGGGATAGTCGAAACGTGGGAGATGATTTTAAGATACAAAGAACAGACCATGCAAAACGGATTTTTCATGCACAACCGAACCAAACAGCTTCACGATCGTTTCCGCAGTTTTCTGGAGGAGTCTCTTTTCGACAGTTTTTATGCAGCTCCCGAAGTGAAAGAAAGTATTGCCCGTTATCAGCAAGAGATCACCGATAAACGAATTACGCCTTACGCCGCAGGAAAAATCATCTTGGAACAATTTTATTCGTGCCATTCGGGAGATAAACAAGCGGACAAGTAGACAAGTGAACGAGTGGACGCATATTGTCTGAACGCTGATTTGTCTGATTTACTCGATGAACATGATTATGTCTTTTCGATTATTGGGTATAACGTGCGCGTTATAGGCATATTTCTCTACCCCCGCCCCCTTTCCAGTTTCGACAAGCTCAACTACCGGAGAGGGGAGAAGCAACGTGACACTTCAGAAAAATAACACCTTCGGTGTTAGTCTTGCGCAATGACGGCATGGGTTCTTTGCGCGCTTGTCCACTCGTTCACTTGTTTACTTGTCTACTAATAACAACAATCACGTCTTCAGAAGCTCAACAACCCGACAGACATGATAAAGCCGAGATAATAATGACTGAATATGCGATCGTGTATACTTTGTTGTATATCACGTATCATATTTTCGTCCGGTAGAGTTACTGTTCCGTCATAGATGACAAATGGCATATCCGTAAACCATCTGTAATAAGCAAGTCCAAAAGAGAATGCGGTAGAGATTTTCAGACGATCGAAAAAAAGAAAGTCATGACCAAATTCAAACTTTGTCGCAAAGAGCTTGCCTTTGACTGAGTACTCTACAGGAACATACATCTGCGAAGCATAGAAAAAACCATCGAACTGGAGTTTGCAATAACTCCCCAATGGAGCGCGCGACTTCCCCCCGACATACTGCTTGTAAAAGATGCCAAATCCATTAACCCTTAATTTGTTGACTTCTGTTTCTTCGGACAAGTAGTCGGGCGTCGTTGTCGTCATGGTAGCAATTCCGTCGGTCGTTGTTGTCGTAACAGGTCCGATGTTCACGAAGTAATTATACTCTACCTTGGTTTTGAAATGATGATAAACAACTCCTGCTGTTCCTTTTTTCCATGCGATTACTTCTATTTCAGGCGACAAACAATAGTTGAAAGCATAATATTTTCCCCAATGTTTGCTGTTATCGAAAAAATTAGCTTTCTTCCACGCAGGCGACAATGATGTACTAAAAGTGAACAATACCCGTCTGCCCATAAACGCCCCGCTGTTTTGCGACCTTGCCGCAGAAAAAGAAAATAAAACCAACAAGGCAATGATTAATAACTGTTTATTTTTCATCCTTTTCTCCTTTCTTTAGAATACGTAAACAATCGTAAATAAAAGCATTGTTCAAACTTTTCGC
>JAISRU010000001.1 GCA_031273515.1 Bacteroidales bacterium
CGCCGTCGTCGAGGAACAGACAACGCTGAGGATCAAGATACGAATCGACAATCATGTAGTCAAAGATAGCTCTGTCGGGCTTGCAGACGCCTGTCTCAAACGACAGATATACTTTGTCGAAACAAACCTCGATAGAATACGGATCGGGAAAACGGGTCTTTGCGCAATGATCGAAAATAAATTCATTGATATTACTTAACATAAGTATCTTATATCTTCCTCTCAAACGACGTATCAAACTGAGTTTGCTTACGGGAAGATCTTCCAAAAAAGCAAGATACGCCTGTTTCAAATCATGAATGGCAATATGTTTCCCTGCCATTTCCTGCAATTGTACAAAGAAGTCATCCGTTGTTATTTTTCCTTCTTCAAACAGGAGAAACAATCCTTTCTGTTTGTAATTGTTAATCCACTCATCCATGCCGTATACGCCTAATCGAGCAAAAGCATCGACGCAAGCCTGTTTGTTCAGGTTTAATAAAACGCCTCCAAAGTCAAAAATAATAGTGTCTATCGGTTTCATCTGTTTATATTTTCTATTTCCTTTATTCCTCATTCGGCGTATAAAAACGCTACACCGAACGCAGGTAAAAAGCCGTACTGCTTTTACCCAAAACCTGTACTGCTTTTACCCAAAACCTGTACGGCTTTTACTCAAAAGCAGTACGGCTTTTTATGTGTTTATCATTTTATTTATATTCAATGTCTTACAAAATGCGATATAATTATCGTCATGAATGTTTCATTCTTCTTTTAACTGATAAATGTGCGGTAAATTTCTTCCTCTCTGATTGTAATCCATTCCGTATCCGACAATAAAAAGATTATCGACCTCCATTCCGATGTAATCAATGATTGCCTTTCCTCGATAAGCCTCTTTTTTGAAAGTCAGGGTTGCCGTCCGAACGTCTCCGACCTGTTGTTTTGCTAACTTTTCTCGCAGAGAGTCTATCGTAAGTCCCGTATCGACAATGTCTTCGATAATGATCACTCGTCGTCCTGCAATATCTTTGCCCATGCCGATAATTTCCGTAGTCTGTTGCGTGCTGCGCAATCCCTGATAGGAAGCATATTTGACGCAGTTTATTTCCATCGGAATTTGTATCCGTCGTATCAGATCGGCGGCAAACACCATAGCTCCGTCCAAAACAACAAGACAAAGAGGAATATCGTGAACATAATCCTGTTCTATTTGGCAGGCAATCCTTTGTACGGCTTGTCCGATAAGAGAAGCGTCGATGTATTTTACAAATGTTTTGTCGTATAATGTAACTGTATCCATATCCATAGTTTGATTTATTCGTGCGTCCCGAAAATTTGTTTAATCAATTCACTGTATTTTTTGTGCAATACATTTCGTTTCAGTTTCAGGGTCGGAGAAAGTTCGCCGGTGGTTACGCTCCATTCATCCGCTACAATTCGGTATCGTTTTATTTGCTCGTGAGAAGCCATGCCTGCATTGATGCGGTTAACTTCTCTTTGTATCCTGTTCAAAACATCCGCATTGGATATTAACTCTTTGTTGTCCCTGAAATGAATTTTGTACTTACTTGCCCAGAAATGCAGGTAATTGAAATTGGGAATAAGAATGGCAGATGCAAATTTTTGGTTTTCCCCGATAACAATGATGTTTTCGATAAATACCGATCCCTTGAATTTGTTTTCGATAAACTGCGGAGCAATGTATTTTCCTCCCGACAGTTTAAAGATTTCTTTCTTTCTGTCGGTGATTTTCAGATAGACTTCATCCACCATTTCGCCAATGTCGCCAGTATGAAACCACCCGTCTTCGTCTATTACTTCTTTGGTGTATTCGGGGTCTTTGTAATAGCCTTTCATCAGACAGATACCGCGTGTGAGTATTTCGCCGTCTGGAGCTAATTTCACTTCCACGCAATCCATCACCCGTCCCACCGTGCCGATACGAATAGCCATTTCTTTCGGATTGTTCACGGCAATAACGGGAGAGGTTTCCGTTAATCCATATCCTTCAAAAATATAAAATCCTGCGGCAGAAAACAAACGAATAATACGCTCCTGAATAGACGAACCGCCCGAAACAATCAACATTTCGTGTCCTCCGAAGTTATTTCTCCATTGAGAATAAACCAATTTGTCGGCTATCTTGTGACGCATCCGATACCATGCCGAATTGTTTTTGTAATCGAACTGTTCGGCAAGTTTGAATGCCTGTTCATAGATAAATTTCTTTATTCCCGATAAATCTTTTCCTGCCGCTCTCAGTTTATCGTAGATTGTTTCCATAATTCGCGGCACGGCACAAAATCCGTCGGCATGTATTTCTTTCAGGTCGGCGGCTATTGTTCCTATATTTTCCGCATAATACGTACTGATACCCAAATATTGATATTCGTAGTTCATGGTACGTTCGTAAATGTGCGACAACGGCAGAAAGCTCAGCATACGATGCGAACTGTTTTTGATTTGCTGAGCGGCATGTCCTTTGAAATTAGCGACCAATCCCTGATGAGAAAGCATTACTCCTTTGGGCGTGCCGGTTGTGCCGGAAGTGTAAATAATGGTTGCCGTTTCGTCGGGTCGGACGGCATTTTTGATGTTTTGCACAACAGAGGCATATTTTTCCTGATTTTGTTCCCCCATTGCAATAACAGCATCAATAGAAGGATATTCGGCTGTTGGGTTGACGGTGTAAACAAGCGGTTTGTTTTCTTTCATTTCCTCAACGAAAGGAATGATGCGATGCAGGATAGTTTCATTGCCAATAACAAGTATCTTGGCGTCGCTGTGCCGGATGATATGCCGATAATCTTCCGTTGATAAAACAGGATAGACAGGTACGTGTATCAATCGGGTCATGGCAAGCGCCATGTCGATAAAGTTCCATTCGGGACGGTTGTTGGTGATTGTAATCACTTTATCTTCGGCTTGCAGTCCCATCGCCAGAAAACCATACGACAATAAATGGGCTGTTTCCACATAGTCGTTCACACTATATTGCTTCCATTGCCCATCTTGTTTGCAGGCAAATATATCCTCTTTGTCAGGATATGTTTCTTTCAAATGATCTAAAAGATCAAAGATACGGGTAACATTCATACGTATATTGTTTTGTTATGTCTTGTCGACATTGTTTTCTTTTCCGTTTCCATTTCCGCCGTTTTCTTTTCCATTTTCATCCTGTTGGATATGCAGTATCTTTCTTACCACTCCGCTGAGGTTGATATTGGAAAGATCGATTTGCTTGATATTGAAACCGACAAAGTCCTGTGTTTCCTGTTTATGGTTGTATATTTCGTCGACAACGGATTGGTATTTTTTCATCAGCACAATTCGTTTGAGTTTCAAGGTCGGGGAGAGTTCTCCTGTTTGTGGCGACCATTCATCTGCAACCATTCTAAAGCGTTTAATCTGTTCATGCAGGGCGAGTCGTTTGTTTACCTTTTCTATTTCCCGTTGCATGCGGGCGACTACCTGCGTATCGGTTATCAGCTGACTGTTATCTCGGTAATGTACTCTGTGTTTGGTTGCCCAGAAGTGCAGCTGATTGAAATTAGGAGAAATAATGGCAGATGCAAATTTCTCGTTTTCGCCGATAACCATGATGTTTTCGATAAAAGAAGATTCCTTGAATTTATTTTCCAGCATTTGCGGAGCGATATATTTTCCTGCCGACAGTTTAAAGATTTCTTTTTTCCTGTCGGTAATTTTCAGGTAGACGCCGTCCACCATTTCGCCGATGTCGCCGGTATGAAACCATCCGTCTTCGTCGATTACTTCTTTGGTGTAATCGGGGTCTTTGTAATAGCCTTTCATCAGAGATGGACTTTTGGTAAGTATTTCACCTTCTTCGGAAAATTTTACTTCGACGTCTTCCAGCACAGGACCCACCGTTCCGATATTAATCATTTTTTTTTGAGGATTATTCACCGCAATCACAGGCGAGGTTTCCGTTAGCCCATAACCTTCGTAGATACGCATTTTAGCTGCGGTAAAGAGTCTGATAATTCGGGGTTGAATGGAAGCTCCGCCGGTGATGATGTGAAATTCATTATCTCCGAATTTCTTACGCCACTGTCGATAGACCAATTTATCGTAGATTTTCGTCCATGTATTATACCA
>JAISRU010000037.1 GCA_031273515.1 Bacteroidales bacterium
GAATAATTCCTCACGGTAGAAAGTCCTTCGACCACAATAACTGATTCCGTATACAATTCCGTTTTCCACATAAGGAGCGCTCTCCCACGAGGGTTCTGTAAACCACAGCGTGCTGTCCGACAGATTTTGAGATACATATTGTCGCAGTTCTTCCCGTTTTGCTTTTTGATTGCTCAGGTCGGGCATGACGTCAATCGTCCTTTTGAGCGTTATTCCGACAAAGAAAATACAGGTCGATAGAGTTGCAATAAAGATATATCTTTCGGATTGTCGGAATAATTTACTGAAAAAGTCGTCCGACAAAAATAAAAACAGACTGTAAAACGAAAAAAGAGGAACCAGATAAGTATTCTTGTAATGTTTGGAGACCATCAGTAGCTGCAAAGCGATAATCAGTATAATCCCTGCAAAAAGAAACGGACTGTGCGTGAGTTGCCCTCTCTTTCGGTAGACAAATCCAATGATTACTGCCGCAACAATCAGCATAAGCAGTATGGATAATTCGGGGGCGGTATGGATAACATGCCCGATATTCTCTTTCATGACTGCGAAATTGAACATTTGTTCTTTGCCTTGTCCATAGATGCCGTCGTGTGTGGCTATAGCGCTTATAAAGCGATAAAATTCCTTAAACTTGCTAAGTATGGGTGCAATAAAAACAAAAAAGGACAGCAAAGTTGTTCCTGCATAAATCAATCGGGTTTTAGCGGTTGGCATCAACAGGAAAGGCAGGAACAAGACAGGCAAAAAATTGAATTTGGTTGCCATTCCCATGCCCATGACGACGCCGCTCCACAGGGCAAATTTCATCGGACGAGAATCTTTATATCCATAACGCAGATAGCAGATAACGAACAAAAGAGCGGTTACAACAAGCCATCTTTCGGGGATGACGCGGAAAAACAATTCGAGCATCAGGAAATTAAACAAAATGCCCGCTTGCAACAGTATCAGTTGACTTGTTTTCAGTTTGGATTGTCTGCCTGTTGTGCCGACGATAAGCGTCAAAGCCGATTGCAATACGGTTAAAGAAAGACTTATTGCCGATAAATAATAATCGGGACGATTGAAAACATCCTGCGCCAGACTTCCTTTGCCCGTCAGAAGATGCGTTATTCGGATGATAATACCGCAAAATATCTGAAAAGGTGTTCCGGGGTGGTCGAAATGACCAATCATCTTGAATTTGAGCATGGACACATTTAATCCGTTTATCAGATAGGGATATTCGGGATCGACAGCGCGGGAATAAAACGTATCGAAAAAAAGCAAACTGAAAATGCCCCATCCCATGATAAAAAGAGGAATAATCCAAAGAAGAAGACGGTTGTCGTTATGTTTCATCATTACTCAGGCATGATTTACTGTTCTATCGAAACTTAATTTTACGGGCGGCAAACAGACTCATTTTCAGTAAGAGCCATCCATGCGAAAAGCGGTTGATTTGCGTCGAACCGTATTCGCGGTCTTGATAACGAACGATGACTTCCGTTATTTTCAGATTAAGTTTTGCAGCTCCGAAGAGTAAATCGAAATCGCCGAAAGGGTCGAACTCTCCGAAATAATGACGGTTGCGACTGATTTTCTCGTAATCTTTTTTAAACAGGACTTTCGTTCCGCAGAGGGTATCTTTGAGCCGCTGACCCAGCAAAAAAGAAAAGAAGAAGCCAAAGAACTTGTTGCCCAGAAAATTCAGAAAACGCATTGCTTCTTTTTTCACCGGATACACCAAGCGACATCCATTGATAAATTCGCCTTTGTTGCAGCACAGGGCTTCGTAGAACTTGGGCATATCTTCGGGAGGCGTAGTAAGGTCGGCGTCCAAGATCATCAAAATATCTCCTGAAGCAATCGCAAACCCTTCACGCACTGCATTTCCTTTTCCTTTACCCGTTTGTTTTATCACTTTGACGTCTGTTTGCGGATATGCTTTTTGCACTCGCAGCATTTCTTCGTATGTTCCGTCCGACGAATTGCCTTCTACAAAGATAAATTCCTGATGCAACCCAAACGAAGGAGTCCGTTTAATCGCATTTTCGATATTCCCTTTTTCGTTTTGAGCAGGAATTACGATCGACACGCTGTATTCCCGACTTAATGGCAGAACAGGTCGCGCTGTAATGAACTGTATCAGACAAAGCGAGTTGAAGAACGGTAAATTCGCCAAAACAGTGTTGACAATCCAATTCAGGAGAGGAATATACTTGGGGAAAAGCAGTTTTCGCTCCACTTTGATGATCTCAAAATTTTCGAGATAGAGCAGATTATTGACGTCTTTCACCGACAACCAATTTTGAAGAGGACTTTTTTCTTTAAGTCTGAGGAATTCGCCCAATCTCAAGATCGGTTCCCAGATGTAATTGTAGTTAGAGATAATGATTTTGGTATCCGGATGCACATAATTCCGAAGATGTTTCAAAAAAGCCTGTATATCCCACAAAGAAGCAAGCACGTCGGAAATAATGATATAATCAACGACTTCTTCCGTTTTGAAATCGAGTACATTTGCTTCGACAAACGTCAGATGCGGATATTTTTTACGGGCAATAGACAGCGCTTCCTTTGAAAAATCGACCCCAATACCTTTCGACGGTTTAACGGCATTGAGCAAATCGCCCGTCGAGCATCCCAACTCCAGCACGACCGACCCCGTCGGAATAATAAATGAAAATCTACGTTCTATTGTCCTTTGATAAAACCGATTTCGTCGTTTCCACAAATCCCGCTTGGGAGCGGTCTGTTCAAAATAATCATGGATAATTTCTTCCTCTTTTAATTCCATCTTTCGTTACGATTGTTTTATTATTTTTTCAAACCGCAAAGATACAACAAAATAATTGAGAATTGAAAATTTCTAATCATGCCATACGGAAGAGGATTGTCTTCCCCTTTGTCTGAACTCTGATTTATCTGATTGGCGTCGCCTTTCTCCTTCTTGCTCGGCAGAAGCAAACACGTTTGCCTCTGCTCTCGCTTCGTGCGTCGATTAACTGATGAACATGATTATTTTTCCTCACCCCCTGCCCCTCGCCAAGTTTCGACAAGCTCAACTACCGGAGAGGGGAGAAGCGTCATTGCGGGCTTGACCCGCAAGCCAGAAAACAACACCTGCGGTGTTGTTTTTTTCGTCGTTTCGCACCCTTGTTCACTTGTCCACTTGTTTACTCCTTCACTTGTCCACTAAAAAAATAATCATCCGCTTGTGTATCTAAATTTATTTAGTCATGGGTGTTTCTTTATTAGTATTGGATATTCCTCTTCGTTGAGCAACCAGATTTTTATAATGGTCTATCCGCAAATTGAGTTCTTTGACAAAAGGAAGGTATTGT
>JAISRU010000039.1 GCA_031273515.1 Bacteroidales bacterium
TAATAATTTCTTCACCCGCAGGTAATCACGTTCATCAGTTAATCGACGCACGAAGCGAGAGCAGAGGCAAACTTGTTTGCTTCTGCCGAGCAAGAAGGAGAAAGGCAAAGCCAATCAGACGGATATTGAGCCTGCCGAAATATAAATCAGAGTTCAGACAGAATCAATTTTCCATTCTCAATTGGTAGACATGATTTCGGATTTCCTGCGCCCATTGATAGTCGGACTTTTCGCCTGTGAGCGACTTATACGAAATAGGTTTTCCAATATAGACGTCGTATAAAGAATGACGCTGTTTAAAGAGTTCGTCGGCTAAGAAAGCCATTTCGAGGTTTGTTTTCAGACGAAGTTTCCTGCGTAAATTGGCTAATCTGTAGAAAAACTCGGAATTTCTACCGCTGAAATAGACAGGTAGAATGTCGCGATGGAAGGCTTTCGCTTTGCTGACAAATGTCTTTTTCCATTCCATATCCTGTATTTTCCCCGCTATTTTCCGAGAACATATTCCCGCAGGAAAATAAAGAATAACATTGTCCGACCTGAAAATTTCGTCGAAATGATACGCCATCGCTACCGAATTACGACCCGTCTTGTTGACAGGAACAAAAATGTCCTGCATGTTGGGCAAGTGCATCAGAAAATCATTGACCGGAAACTTAATGTTCCGATGATAATTGGAAATTAAAGTAATGAGAGCAAGTCCGTCGAAGCCCCCAAGCGGATGATTGCTCGCTACAATAAATCTGCCCTCTGTCGGAATGTTCTCCTGATGATGCACGTTGAAACGAATCTGAAATTCTTCCATCACCCCATTGGCAAAACTGACGCCGTCCTGTCCGTGGTAGCGTATCAGGATGTCGTTGATTTCGTCCTCGTGAAGAATATGCCGCAAATATCGTATCACAAATCTGGGCAGCAGACGATGCAATTTAGCGCTTTTCGTCTTGATAATCTCTTCAATGTTAATTTGTATCACAGTCCTGTCTTGTTTCATCTTTCCTGTTTTATGTATTGTTTTTCTATCGATTGAAACAAAGATACAATTTCCTCCGCACACGACGTGGTGAGCAGTTTGATCCTTGTTTGCTTGAAATTTTCCAATTCGCGAAAGTAATTTTTGTAATGTTTACGCATCGTCAGGATGCCGTAATGTTCTCCTTTGTCTTGGAGGGTCATGTCGAAATGTCGTTTGCAGACCGCAAGTCGTTCTTCGATGGACGGAGATGCAAGTATCATATTCTTTTCCAACAAGGACTTGACGGCTGAAAATATCCATGGATTGCCCACCGAAGCGCGACCAATCATAATGCCGTCCACCCGATAGCGTTCCTTGACCTGCAACGCCTTTTGAGCAGTATCGACGTCGCCATTACCGATAACAGGGATTCGCATACGCGGATTTTCTTTTATTTTACCGATCAGCGTCCAGTCCGCTTCGCCTTTGTACATCATGGATCGGGTTCGTCCGTGTATGCTGATTGCCGACACGCCGACGTCCTGCAATTGTTCGGCAAGTTCGACGATGGGTTTATTTGTTTCGTCCCAGCCCGTTCTCGTTTTGACGGTAACAGGCGTCTTCACCGACCTGACAACCTCTTTGGTAATTGCTATCAGCAGCGGAAGATTTTGCAACATGCCTGCGCCTGCGCCTTTGCCCGCTATCTTCTTTACGGGGCATCCCCAATTTATATCGATAAAATCGGGATTGTATTCCTGTGCAATACGGGCGGCTTCGCACATGGAACCGGCTTCGTTGCCGAATAACTGTATCCCGAAAGGACGTTCCCGCTGACAAAAACTGAGTTTCTGTTCTGTTTGTCGGATGTTGCGTATCAGAGCGTCGGCAGAAGCAAATTCGCTGATAACGACGTCTGCCCCCAATTCTTTGCAAATCATTCTAAACGATGTGTCGCTAACGTCTTCCATAGGAGCAAGGAAGATCGGAGTATTTTCAAAGTGAAGATTGCCGATTTGTACCATTTCTTATCCTATTCTGTAATAATTTTTTTGTTTGGTTTTGCGCAGATATTCCAGATAATCTTTCAGGAGCGTATTTTCGGGTTTGGACAAAGCGGGATCGTCTGCCAGAATAATTTGAGCGATGTTTCTGCTTGTGGCAATAATTTTTTCGTCTGCGACGATGTTGATTAATTTCAGATCGAGCGTACCGCTTTGTTTTGTTCCAGACAAGTCGCCGGGACCTCTCAATTTCAGATCGAAATCGGCAATTTCGAATCCGTTGTTAGTTTCGACCATTGCCTGAATCCTTTTTTTTGAATCGGAACTTAGTTTAACGTCCGACAATAAAATACAATACGACTGTTCATTTCCTCGACCCACCCGTCCGCGCAGCTGGTGGAGTTGAGAGAGACCAAACCGTTCAGCATTTTCTATCACCATTACGCTTGCGTTAGGGACGTCAATGCCGACTTCGATTACGGTTGTGGCAAGCATAAGTTGCGTTTCGTTGCGGATAAAACGTTGCATTTCGACTTCCTTTTCGTCCGAACTCAGTTTACCGTGAACGCAGCTGATTTTATAATCAGGTTCGGGAAAATCGATTTTAAAGGAGTCGTATCCTTCCATGAGGTTACTGAAATCTAATGTTTCCGATTCCTCTATCAGGGGATAGACAACATAGACTTGTCTGCCTTTTCTGATTTCTTCTTTGAGAAAACGGACGATCTTGGGACGATCTTTCTGATAATAATGTTGGGTAACGACGGGTTTTCGACCTTTGGGTAATTCGTCGATAACCGACATATCCAGATCACCGTAGAGCGTCATTGCGAGCGTTCGCGGAATGGGGGTAGCCGTCATGACTAACACATGAGGCGGCGAAAGACTTTTTTTCCATAGACGGGCGCGTTGTTCTACTCCGAAGCGGTGTTGTTCGTCGATGACCACAAATCCTAATTTATCGAACACGACTTTATCTTCGGTGAGGGCATGGGTTCCGACGACTATTTTGATTGTTCCGTTTTCGATTTCGGGCAAAAGTATTTTCCGTTGAGAGGTTTTGGTCGAACCGGTAAGCAGGGCGACAGGGACGTCGGTATTTGCCAACAGTTTGCATATTCCCGTGTAGTGTTGGACGGCTAAGATTTCGGTAGGCGACATCAGACAGCATTGAAATCCGTTGTCGATGGCGATAAGCATGAGCAGAACTGCCGTAATGGTTTTTCCGCTGCCGACGTCGCCCTGCAGCAGACGGTTCATTTGACGTCCCGAAACAAAGTCGTTTCGTATTTCTTTGATCACTCGTTTTTGAGCGTCGGTGAGGGGAAACGGAAGATAATGTTTGTAAAACTCATTGAATTTCGCTCCGACTTTCGGCATCAGGAAGCCGTTAGAGGTCTGATTGTTCTTTTGACGAAACTGCAGGATGGACAATTGCATAAAGAACATTTCTTCAAACTTAAGTCTGTCGATAGCCTGTTTAAGCAAGGACTGCGTCTGCGGAAAATGAATATGGATAAAGGCTGATTTTCGGTCTATCAGACGGAGTTTTTCCAGCATATAGTTCGGCAGATTTTCGGGGATATTATCTTTGACCTCCAACAGTAACTGATAAGTACATCGACTCACCCCTTTACTGTCGAGTCCGCTGCGTTTCATTTTTTCGGTCGTATTGTAGACGGGTTGAAAAGGAGTTGCGGAATATTCATTTTCATCCTGTTCTGTTCTCATTTCGGGATGCGTAATATTCATGGCATTGTTGAACAGGGTAGGTTTTCCAAAGACGATATAGGTTGTATTTTTTCTGAGCATTTCTTCGATATATTTCAGATTGTTGAACCAGACAAGTTGAATGGAAGCCGTGTTGTCCTGAAAATGAGCAGTAAGTCGTCGTCCTTTGCCTGAACCGGCGATATGGAATGCGGTAATTTGTCCTTTGATTTGTACATACGTATTGACAAAATCCCGCAGGGAAGCGATCGAATAGAAATTCGATTTATCAATGTATTTATAAGGGAAGTACTGTAAGAGGTCTTCAACGGTAAAGATGTTCGTTTCTTTTTTGAGTATTTCCGCTCGTTTTGCTCCGACGCCTTTCAGATATTCCACAGGAGTTTCAAGATGAATTGACATACTTAACTTTTTTGCAAAGATAACATAAATAATGGAAAATTGAAAATTGAAAATTGAGAATTGCCTGCGGGTGATTATTTTGAGTGAACAGGTAGACAAGTGAACAAGTAGACAAGAGCGCAAAGCGACGAGGATTGTTTTCCACAGAATACCGCAGAGTTACGCAGGACAACGCAGAAATCACACAGAGTTCCACAGAGAAAAATCATAGTCCATCAGATAAATCACATAAATCAGAGTTCAAGACAAAATGAAAGGCGGGTTTCTGGATTGCTTCTTCGCTAACGCTCATCGCAATGACGGGTAGGTTATTTGCGTCCGCAGGCTAATTTTCAATTTTCAATTCTCAATTAGCATCCTTCCTTGTCCACTGTTTAATAATCTTTTTCCCATTCCATGCTGTCTTCATATTCTGGTTTCGGAAATTCATCGTAGAGAAAAAACTCGCCGTCGTCTTCTGCGCGGATGTAAACCTTTCCTGAAACCAGCTTCCCATTTTTCAATGTTGCTTCTTCCCTGTAGTTTTCGACCCATTCGCCATCAGTCCATTCAAATACATTCTTTGCATAATAGATCAGTTCGATTTCATCGTATTCATATTTTGCTTCTGTTTTTTCGTCCGGCGACCAGTCCTTGATGAATTGATCCCACTTATAGACAATGCTCGAAAGATCATTCCCGTGTGTATCTCGAACAAATTCATCTTTGGAAAATTCCTGCCATGTTTCATTTTTGTCGTCCCACTTGTATCTGATGCTTTCTCCTGTACGATTAACCGTGTCGTAACGGGTAACATCTCGAAGCATGTTTTTCCCGGATACAGTTTTCATCAGTCTGATTTTAACGCCGTCTTCGTCAGCGTATTCATAGACCGCCGCATCTTCAGGACTGGTATAATGATAAGTTCCGTCGTCCGAAACAAAGGCTTCGACGTTGTCCGAAACAGCGTCATTCCTCTTGTCGACTATAAATTGAAGCCATGAGTCGACGTATTCAAACGCTTTGGGACGGATGTCCTGACTGTAATTCTCCCATTTGTTTTTGTATGGATGCAGGTAATTGTTGACGTATTCATCCACCAATTCCCAGCGATCGTTGTAGAGCAGGTCGTAGGCAAAGGCAATCACTTTGATGCTTTGCATTGTCAGACTTTCCGGCAATTCGTCCGCCAGCTGATTGTAGCGTTTGATGTTTGGTTCAAACGTTTGATAGTCATCCATCAGGGTTTCCAGCAGTTGCAATTCGGGAGACGCCGGATTGATTTTCGACAGTTTATGCTTGAATGCTTTGGCATAATCGAAAAAATAGTCGTAGTAGGAAGGATTTTTGTCCACATCCATAAATTCAAAATAAGTAGCGAGAGCTTCGACCAACGCTACCTTTTCTCCCAACGGATGTTTGTCCGAAAGCAGGAATTTCAGGTATTCCTTTTCGGATATCCCCTCATTGCGTGTACCTGTAATCAATCGATGATCCTCATACAGATAGATAAAGTCAAATGCCGGCAGGAAACTCGAATCGGCATAAATAACATTTCCTGTCAGGAAAAACATGAGAGATATTAATACTCTTTTCACCTTTTTATAATTTTTATTTTCTTTATTCTCAACGTCATTGCGAGGTGCGAAGCGACGTGGCAATCGACGCAGCGAGTGAGAGCAGAGGCAAACTTGTTTGACTATGCCGAACCGCAAGGAGAAAGGCGTAGCCAATCCAGAATTTTTTAGCACACAGATAAACACAGATGCAACAGATTTACACAGATTTTTTTATTTCACAGAGTTCCATAGCGTTTTTTTCTCTGTGTTCTCTGTGTTCTCTGTGTAACCTTTTTCCTTACAATGACGGCTGTCTTAAAATAATCATCCCCTTGTGTGTCCAAATTTATTTAGTCATGGGTGTTTCTTTATTAGTATTGGATCTTCCTCTTCGTTGAGCAACCAGATTTTTATAATGGTCTATCCGCAAATTGAGTTCTTTGACAAAAGGAAGGTATTGT
>JAISRU010000083.1 GCA_031273515.1 Bacteroidales bacterium
GCAAGGAAAGGATTACAGCAACAGTTTGCCGGTCAGAAAAAGCAAATTCAGGAAATCAGGGATCAGAAGCATCCTTCCTCTTTGCCCGATAAAGAAAAAGAACAGAACAACAGCAGTAAGACCAACAACGAAATCGAAATAGGAGATGACTGGTAACCACCAACAAGAATCCCGAACCAACCGCGAAACGCACACACTGTGTCTGTATTTGAATGTAGAACCTGTCTGTTTTGAGCTATGCCTGTCTATTTAACGGAAGAAATTAATCATGCTGTAAGAATTGCCATTTGGCAGTTGACGGAACCCGAAGACGAACTGCTTCGATTGCGACGCTTGTCCGAACGGGAAAACCTGTGCTTTGATGTACTCAAAAATGCAAATCGCAGAAGAGAATGGTTGGCAATCAGACTGCTGTTGCATCATTTATTTCAGGGGTCGTTTGACTTGTGTTATCTTTTGTCCGGCAGACCGATTCTGTTAGAACCGAACGCATATATCTCTATTTCGCATTCCAAAGACTTTGTTGCTGTTGCTGTTTCCGAAACCAGAACTGTGGGGGTCGATATCGAAAGAATACGGAAGAATATCGCAAGATTGCAATCTCGATTTTTACTGTCGGAAGAAGCAGCAATAATAGACTCGTCCGATTTGTTAGCCTTGCATCTTTATTGGGGAGCAAAGGAAGCGATGTATAAAATGTACAGCGAATATCGTCCTCTGTTCACGCAACATTTGTCTTTATCCGAGGTCAACTATATGGAACAAACGGCAGTCGGCATATTCAGCAAAGATAATCTTTATAAAACAATTGCCGTATCTTTCCGACAAATCGAAGATAATCTGTTGGTGTATTGTATTGAGTGAACAAGTGGACGAGCAAACGAAGACGCGAAACAACGCAAATATTTACCCGTCATCGCGTCCTCACTCCCTGCCCCTCTCCATTCTCAATTATTTTGGCTACTTTTGCAGCGGAAAAAAACAGAAATAAGTAAGAAACGATAAAACGAATACAATAGGGATGAATGATTTTTTTGTGCGACTGTTCCGATATTTTCAGAAGCGTCCGATGTTCTTGTGGAGCATGTTGATCTTGATTATCGGATGCTGTATCTATGCCGCTTCCGACATTCGGTTTGTGGAGGACATCGGCAGTTTTTTGCCGCAAAACGAAGACAATAAAAGGATAAATGAGGCTTATCAGCGTTTGGGAGCGGCGAATAAGATTATGATTACCGTCAAGACGGCAGATGATAGCGACGTGTCCGACGAAACAGACAGGGAACTGCTGATGGAAGCAACCGCTTATTTTGCCGAATCGTTGTCGCGAAACGATACCGACGGCTATATCAAGAACATCTTCTACGAAACAGATCGACAACAGATATCCGCATTGACCGATTTTTTAATTCGCAACATGCCTTATTTCCTGTCGCAAGAAGACTACCAACGCATGGATACACTCCTGACCCCTCAATATATCGAACAGGAACTCTACAACGACAAACAATTGTTGCTTTCTCCTGCAGGCGCTTTTTTTCGCGACGTCCTGATTGCCGATCCGCTGCATTTTTCAAACGGTATCTTGCAGGGATTGCAGGAGTTTCAACCCGACGGACTATATCACACCCAGGATGGTTTTATTTTCAACAAAGACGCAACGGCAACCATTATCAGTCTCACGCCGACTTATCCTGTAAGCGAAACTGCCTGCAATAAACTGCTTGCCCGAAATATCGACAATGCCATTGCCGACGCTCAACTGCATTTCGACAATAAAATACGTATCTCTGCTTTTGGCGCTGCTTTGATTTCCGTTAGCAATGCGCAACAAATCAAACGGGACAGTCTTTGGTGCGGCGTTCCGGCGTTGCTTTTAATTCTGGTTTTGCTGATTTATTTTTTCCGCAATCCGGGAAGTATTCTGCTGATTGTCGTTTGCGTTCTCTTTGGCGTTTTGTTTGCCTTCGGGATGATCGCTTTGTGCAAAGATACGGTATCGCTGATTGCTGTTGGTATTGCGTCGGTCATTGTTGGGATCGCTATTAATTATCCCCTGCATTTCTTGGCGCATTATAAACATACAAGAAATAAACAACAGACAATAAAAGAAATCATTACGCCTCTGCTTATCGGAAATATAACAACGGTCGGCGCTTTTTTAAGTCTGCTTTTTATCAGTTCCGACGCTATGAAAGACCTCGGACTTTTTGCCTCCTTTCTGCTGATGGGAACTATTTTGTTTGTGCTTGTTTTTCTGCCTCATTTCCCGTATAAGGTCAGATCGTCCGAAACAAAAGAACCTCCGCATACATTCGACAGACTCGCCGCTTTTGCTCCCGAAAAAAACAAATGGATTGTCAGCATTGTTCTCTTGCTGACCTGCGTGTTTTTCTTTTTCAGCATGGACGCTTCCTTTGAAACAAATATGCATGTTATCAACTACATGACCCCTGATCAACGGATGGAGTTTGACCGAATATTGAAAGAAAATCCGACAAACAGGCAAACCATTTACTGCATCGCCGAAGGAAAATCAACCGAAGAAGCCCTGATTTGTTACGAAAATGCCGCTTTGCATCTCAATGCGTTCTACGAAGACAGTCTGATTGATAAAAAAACAGGAATTGGCGTTTATCTTCCTTCTCAGAGGATGCAGCAGATTAGAATTGACCGATGGAACAGTTTCTGGAAAGACAAACGCGACAGTTTTCTGCAAACATTCGAAAAGACAGCCCTGAAACAGGGATACAATCCGGATGCTTTCGACGTGTTTAAAACAATCCTTATAGCGGATTATCATCCGCAACCTTTGTCTTATTTTGCGCCTGTACAGGGCAGTCTGGGCGATAACTATCTGACGGTAACGCCGGAAAAGACCCTGATTTTTACGCTCATCCAAACCGATTCTGCCAAGCGTCGACAGCTAGAGCAAAAAATCAATGCCATCGACAAAGCTGTTTTTACTTTCGACAATGTATCTATAACCGAAAAGATGATCGATGCGCTTTCCGACGATTTCAGTTATGTGCTGTATATCTGCGGATGTCTTGTATTTGTGTTTCTTTTGTTTTCTTTCGGCAGAATTGAGTTGAGCATTATGGCGTTTATTCCTTTGGCAACGGCTTGGATATGGATTTTGGGTCTGATGAGTATCTTCGGACTTAAATTCAATATTGTCAATGTTATTCTGGCGACCTTCATTTTCGGTCAGGGCGACGATTATACGATCTTTGTTACGGAGGGATTGCTTTACGAATATACTTATCGTAAGAAGATGCTTGCTTCTTTCAAGAACTCGGTCATGCTTTCGGCGATCATTATGTTTCTGGCGATAGGCATGTTGGTTTTCGCCCGACATCCTGCCATGCGTTCTTTGGCGGAAGTTACCATTATCGGCATGGTATCGGTTGTTATCATGACCTATATTTTTCCTCCTCTGATATTCGGCGCACTCACGACAAAGAAAGGTCGTCTGCGTTTGATGCCTGTAACCTTGTGGAATTTATTCAAAACAGCGCTTTCATTTCTTGTATTTCTGATTGTGTCGGTAATAATAACTCTTATCGGCTTCTTTCTGCTGACGATTGCCGGAAAGACAAAAAGACACAAAGAAATATTTCATCAGACGCTCTGTCTAATATTTCGTCTTTTGGGCAGGGCGATGATCCAGACGCCTTTTAAGATCATCAATCCCCGCAATGAACGTTTTGATAAACCGGGGATCATCATTTCCAATCACCAGTCTCACCTTGATTTGTTGTATACGCTGATGCTTTCGCCGAAGATTATCACGCTGACCAACAAATGGGTTTGGAAGTCGCCGTTTTACGGTTGGATTATTCGTTATGCCGATTTCTTGCCGATAGAAGACTCAATCGAACAACGTCTTGACAGTCTGAAAACATTAATTGCCGACGGCTATTCTATTCTGGTCTTTCCCGAAGGAACACGCTCCGAAGACTGTTCTATCGGACGGTTTCACAAAGGCGCATTTTATCTGGCGGACGTCCTGCAAGTAGATATTATTCCGATCATGTTGCATGGGGTCGGACATGTTTTTCCAAAGAAAGAATTTCTGCTTCGCAAAGGGGAAATCCATATTGAAATCATGGATCGTATTTCTCCCGATCATCCTTTGCGAAAAGACAAATCAATTCTGGAAGTGTCGAAAAGTGTGCGTCATTGGTACAAAGAGGAATACAACAGACTGTCCGCAGCGGTAGAAACAGCGACTTATTTCAGCGACAGGGTTTATCACAATTATATATATAAAGGTAGAGATGTGGAGAGGAGAGCGAAGCGGAATTTGAAGCGTTACCGGAATTATCAGGATGTTGTCGGACTTTTGCCTGATGCGGGCAGTTTGCTGATCCTCAATTGCGGACAGGGCGAATGTGTATTAATGTGTTCATTGGTGAAGAAGAAGTTAAGCATTACCGCCGTCGATTCCGACAGTAATTTGCTTGACATTGCTCGAAGTTGTATTTCTTCTTCCGACAGCATTATCTATCGGAACTCTGTTGAGGACATGGATGGATATACGGTTTTTCTTATTTTTGATCCATCTCAGGATCAGTTAGAGGCTATCAGTCGCAGTGGTAGACCTGTATTCTTTTTCTGTTCGGACGATTTTCCAATTCAGGACTCAAGCGTCAGAATACATGCAAAACAGAAACAGTATTTGCTTTGTTCTCTCAATCTTGAATAGTGGACGAGTGAACAAGTGAACGAGAGCGCAAAGCGACGATTATTGTCTTGAACTCTGATTGGCTTTGCCTTTCTCCTTCTTGCTCGGCATAGTCAAACAAGTTTGCCTCTGCTCTCGCTCGCTGCGTCGGTTGCCACACTCCGCTCATTTCGACAAGCTCAATGACCGGAGTTTACAATGACGTAAAAATAATCGTCCTGTTTTCAGATAGTTACAAATTTGCTTTTTCTATCGTGAGAAGATTTCCTTTGGGAGAAATATGCTGTTCTAATGCTGTGAATCCCCCTATGGGGATTTGTTTCTATGGTGTTCATGTTTTTCTATTGATATGAATGTCCTACGGACATTTGAGTTTCCCCGTCAGGGGATACATATCAATAGAAAAGGCGATGCCTCTCCCAA
>JAISRU010000172.1 GCA_031273515.1 Bacteroidales bacterium
GCCGCAACAGATATCGAATTTGAATTTCCTTTCGGATTCAAAGAATTAGAGGGCATCCATTCCCGTACCGACTTCGATTTGAATGCGCATCAGCAATTGTCAGGCAAAAAACTGCAATACTTCGACCCTGAACTCAACGAAAGTTATACGCCTTATGTGGTGGAAACCTCAATCGGTCTGGATCGTATGTTTCTGGCTGTTATCAGCGATGCGTACAAAGAAGAAACACTCGAAGACGGTTCGGTTCGTACCCTGATGAGCATTCCTGCTTTTGTCGCGCCCTATAAAGTTGCCGTTTTACCGTTGGTCAAAAAAGACGGCATGCCCGAAAAAGCAAGAGAAATACTCGCTCTTTTGCAGGATGATTTCAATTGTCAATACGATGAAAAAGACGCCATCGGAAGACGCTATCGTCGTCAGGATGCGATAGGTACTCCTTTCTGCATCACAACAGACAATCAGACATTGGAAGACAATACCGTAACAATCCGCTATCGGGATACAATGAAACAGGACCGTATTCCCGCAGGAGAAATCAATAACATTGTAACCAAATTAATAAAAGAAACAATCAAACAGGATGTATAAAAATCTTTTTATCATTGTCGCTCTTGGCAGAAACAATGAAATCGGACGGGAAAACAGTCTGCTGACGCACTTGCCACGCGATATGAAACGTTTTAAACTCCTCACGCTTGATACAACCGTAATCATGGGAGAAAACACCTATCATTCGTTGCAGGTAAAACCTTTGCCCAAACGACGAAACATTGTGCTTTCTTTCGATCCGACGCATCGTTTTCCTGACTGCGAAATGGCATATTCCATCGATGAGGCTCTGACGTTGGCGCTAAAGGACGATCGTGTTTTTGTCATCGGCGGAGCTTCCGTTTACAGACAGTTTTTGCCTTTGGTATCCCGATTGTATCTCACGAAAATAAATGCCGCTTTCGACGAGGCCGATGCTTTCTTCCCTGACATTGATTTTTCACAATGGAATTTGCAGGAAGAAGAAGTCTGTTCGGCAGACGAAAAACATCGCTATGATTATTCGTTTTGCATATACGATAGAATACAATTGTCGGAAAAATAATCCTGCAACTATTCCGTATGAATAAATTTTTGTGCCTTCAGAACTCCAATACTAAGGGTTTGAAATGCCTACGGACATTTGAGTTTCCCCGTCAGGGGCTACATATCAATAGAAAAGGTGATGCCTCTCCCAACCATATTGTCCGTAGGACATTCACCTGCGACGACCTCTCCAAAGGCAAATCATCTTACGTCATCCTGCTTTTTTCCCTGACGTCCCGGCGGCAGGGTGGGGACTCGCAATGACGACATTAATTTCACTTTTTATTTATAGATTTTATTTGCGAATTGTTTAAATATATCTAATAATAAATCAGAAGGATCACCAGTTGATAATGTTATACTTGTTCCTCGTGCAAATAATTCTGCACTGTATACAGTCTGATCAAGTTCTATATCATAAATAATCATTTTTATTGCTAATGCATCAGGTATTCCAGACCAAGCCGTTGCTCTGTCTTCCCAATGTGTAATTGTTGGATAGTACAGATATTTCACATTTCTTGATTTGGCTGTATTTTTCGCATCTTCAATCTGTTCATAATTTGCCCCCAAATATATTACCTTAATGTAATCTTCCAAGACATATTGTAATGTTGATTGAGTAACACTCCCTGAATTTTGATATACAGTATTTCCGTACATTCCATTCTTTGGCATAGCAATAAAGATGCCGGCATTTTTATCCAGATTGATTTCAGCAGAAAAATTTTCATTGGGTTTGATTATATTAGTTATCGTACAAGATAACATTAAAAATGTTATCCCAATGGAAAACAATATTTTCAATGTTTTTTTAACGATTTCACCAATGTCGTATCCTATTCGTACTGTCCTTGAAACAATGTATTCTGTTCTCATCCTTTTTTTATTTTATATTGTATTTAATTCAACAAATGCAAAGATACAAAAAAATTATATTATTGTGAAACATAACCATTGATTAATAATTCTTTCAAAGATTGTTCGTTAAAAGTGTCTTTGCGGAAAACTACCCAAAAGCCCGAACTTTCGTAATAATATAGCGGGAAACAATAATCGTCGCTTTGTCCTCCTGTCCATTCGTCTACTTGTTCACTCGTCTATTAACAACTGGTTAGACGCTCGAAGAGCTTACGGCGTACATTTCGCCAACAGTCTTTTCCCGAAAGTGGGCAAAAGAACGGTTATTCACGACGATGCTGACAACAACGCTGACGACGACCAACAACCAACAACAGAACAGTAAACCAAAAAACAGGATGTCGGTAATAAATCTCTGGAAAAAAGCTCAAATATCGGTACGAAGCGCTTCATAGCGGAAAAAAGTACTCCAAACCATAATTTGGAACACTTTATTGCGCGATAAACTGCTTCGTACCATTGTTTGAAGGTGTTTTTTTTGGCGAAAAATGCTTCAAAACAAAAAAGAATGCGCTTTACACGAAAAATAACTATTCCAAAACTGTTTTGTGAGAGTGTATGTAAGGCAGAGAAGTGTTCCAAATTATTATTTGGCAGTCTTCCC
>JAISRU010000187.1 GCA_031273515.1 Bacteroidales bacterium
GGCAATGAATGAAAAATACAAAGATTCACCCTATTGCAAGGCTACTTTCATACGTGTGCAACGAGGATGGTATATCCTTAACCCAATGATTGTGTTCTGATTTTTGTCTGAATCAGGACTTGATCTAATTGAAAATTGAGAATTGCGCAAAGCGACGATTATTATTTCCGCAGGATTGTTCTATCGTTTACTTGTTCACTAATAAATCACAGTTCAAGACAATAATCACAGTGCAAGATAAAAATCGTCGCTTGCGCTCTTGTTCACTTGTATACTCGTTCACTAATAGACAATATTCTCACTTCTCCATTCCGAAGTGCATCAGATAGGATTTGAGGAAAGCGTCGATATCGCCGTCGAGGACAGCCTGAGTATTTCCTGTTTCGTAACCTGTACGATTATCTTTCACCAATTTATACGGATGCAGAATGTAGTTTCGGATTTGTGACCCCCATTCTATTCGTTTTTTAGCATGTTCAATTTCGTTTATCTTGGCATATTTTTTCTGCAGTTCCTGCTCATAAAGACGGGATTTAAGCATTTGGATAGCTTTTTCTTTGTTCTGTAACTGCGATCGGGTTTCCTGACATTCGATTATCAGTCCTGAGGGATGATGATGCAAACGGACAGCCGTTTCCACTTTGTTTACATTCTGACCACCCGGTCCTCCAGAACGAAACGTATCCCAGCTAATATCGGAAGACTGTACAACAATGTTAATATTTTCATCTATCACAGGATAAGCAAATACGGATGCAAAAGAAGTATGTCGTTTGTTTGCCGAATCGAAAGGGGACAATCGTACCAAACGATGTACTCCGTTTTCTCCTTTGAGATTTCCATAGCCGTATTCTCCGTCGAGTTCAATGGTTACAGACTTAATTCCGGCGACTTCTCCCTGCTGACGGTCGAGTTCTTTCAGTTTATAATTGTGTCGTTCTCCCCATCGGACATACATACGCAAAAGCATATCAGCCCAATCGCAGCTTTCTGTTCCGCCCGCGCCGGAATTGATGGTCAGAATAACGCTCAGACGATCTTCTTCATTATTCATCATTCTGCGAAATTCCAAATCTTCGACGGCGGAAAGCGCACGACTATAGATTTCATTGCATTCATTTTCAGTGATTTCTCCCAATGCAAAGAACTCAAGCGCAACAGAAACTTCTCCTGTTAGTTGAGAAACTTTGTTAAAGAGTTCCGTCCATGTTTTGAGAGCGCTGATGTCTTTTAATTTTTGTTCGGCTTCCTGCGGATTATCCCAAAAGCCGGCGTCGTGTGTTTCTTCCTCTTTTTGACGTATCTTTTCAAGTTTAGTATCGACGTCAAAGAAACCTCCTCAGATCGTCGAGTCTTTTGACAAGATCTTTCAATTGATCGTTATTTATCATGTATCTAAATTATTTACTCTTTTCTTTGTAATCTACAGTTTATTCGTTTGCGGAAACAAAGTTCTTTATTTCTTCTTTGATTAAATCGGGTTCGTATCCTTTTGAAAACAGAAAACGATACAGTTTGACGCAAGTGAGAGGGTTCATCACTTTGGTATACGACCATTTTCTAATACAATGCCGCATCGCATTCAGATATTCTTCTTCAGGGATGCTGTCGAGAAACTCTTCTATCAATTCAGGATCAATTCTTTTATGCGACAGTTCTTCTCTTATTTTTCGTTTTCCCCATTGCTTGTATCCTACTTTACTTTTGACGTATATTTTTGTAAAACGATAATCGTCGATATAATTTGCTTCTTTCAATTCATCTATCATTTTATTTTCTTCTTTTTCCGAAAATTGATATTGTTGCATTCTGCGTCTTACTTCCCATTCGGAACGGTCTTGGAAAGCACAATATCTTTTAATTCTTTCTATTGTCTGGATGGATAAAACATTTTCTGTTCTCATTGTCGGTTCAATTTAGTAATCAGGCTAAGACAAGTAAATTATTCATCAAAGAAAGCGCTGTCGTCTTCTGGATAATAGTATTCGTTGATTGATTTTTCGCGCGAAAACATAAAATAAATTACTTCTGCTTCTGCGCATATTTCATTGTGGGAATTAAACAGTTCCACCTCGATATAGCAGAGATTTCGTTTTATGGCTTTTATTTTCCCACGAAACAGTAGTTCACCCTGCGTAGAGGAGGCGGGTTTACGATAACGGATATTCATTCGAGAAGTTACTCCTGCACAACGAGCTTTGACATACAATGTCCATCCTGCGACTTCGTCTATCAGTGTGGACAGTATTCCGCCATGCACGATATTCGGATAGCCTTCGTGATTTGGGGTTGGCTTCCACGAACTTTGCACATAGTCGCCGTCTTCGTAAAAATGCAGATGCAGACCGATCTCATTATGAGGCGAACATCCGAAGCAATGGTATTTAGTGCGGGCGAAAATATTCTTAACAGGTCGTTTCATGTTGAAAGTCGGCTTACGATAAAAGTTTTTTAACAATGTCGGCTATTAATTTATTGTCTGCTTTGCCCGACAGCGCTTTACTTGCAAGACCCATCAGTTTGCCCATTCCTTTTATATCGGTGATTTTTTCCTGTTCGATGAGCTGTTTGATAACATGCGTAATGGCTTCCTCCGAAAATTGTTCGGGCAAATAGCGGGAGATAACCTCTGCCTGAGAAATTTCTTCCTGATAAAGGTCTTCTCTGTTTTGACTTTTATACATTTCGGCAGCTTCTTTGCGTTGTTTGACCAATTTTTGCAGGAGTTTCAATTCCGTTTCTTCGGTGATAGCATCTGCATTAGCATCTGTTTTAAGTAGCAGCAGAGCCGATTTCACAGCGCGTAAAGCATTCAGTTCCTCTTTATTCTTTGCCAGCATGGCAGTCTTGATGTCTTGATTTATTTTCTCTTCCAAGTTCATTTCTATTTATTTTTGAAGTTGCAAAAGTACATAAAATAATTGAAAATTGAAAATTGCCTGCGGACGAGGATTGTCTTCCTGTTGTCCTCGTCATTGTCTGAACCGCTGATTTATCTGATTTGAATGAATGACATGATTATTAAAGGAATTCATTCTTTTAAATATCTTTCTTCCAATGATTTTTTATAAAAAGACAGAGGAGGCAATCCGAAACAATGTCGATATATTTCTACATATTCTTCATCGTCTAAATTGATAAAAACAATCTTTCCTTCAATTACCCTCACTTGTGTTCCATATTTTTGTTGCAAGTTTTTATTGACTTGTATTCTGTCGTATAGACAGGCAACATTGTTAGGATTTGTATTATAATTAGCAAAGGCTTCCAATAAATATTGATAGCATTTCTCTTGGAATTCCACATAATAATCTGCATGTTGTGCAATAGTCCATGCCGCATTATCACCTTCAGTGCCTATGAGGTCATAGCCAATCCATCTTTGATAGACATCCAACATCGAA
>JAISRU010000188.1 GCA_031273515.1 Bacteroidales bacterium
TCAATACAACGGGATGCTATCAGGGAAGTAAGTTCGAAATGGGGTGAAGAACAAACCATTTCAGGACCTTTTATTTCAATTCCTTATTACAGAAATGCTCAGGTAAAGGAGTATATTCATATACTGCCGTCGCAACTCACTGTTTCAGGGGATATCAATCCTGAAAAACGACACAGAGGAATTTATGAAATAGTTGTTTATAATTCCAAAATTGACATTTCGGGAACATTTACTAAAATTGATCTTGATGCTCTTGATATACAAACAAACAACATACTCTTCGACAAAGCTGAATTTGTAGTCGGCATAAGCGATCTGCGGGGAATTGAAGAGCAGGTCGAATTAGTGTGGAACAACGAACGAAAGTCTTTTCAACCCGGCGTTTCCTCTAATGATGTTGTTACGAGCGGAATTAACTCTTTACTGACATTAAATCCCAATGACAGTTCGATTTGTAATTTCAGTTTGAGTCTGAACTTAAAAGGCAGTCAGTTGCTGTATTTTACGCCTGTTGGAAAAGTTACGGATATTACCATTTCATCTCCCTGGCATAATCCGAGTTTTAACGGCGCTTTTCTGCCCGATACCCGCGAGATAACAGATAAAGGTTTTAATGCAAACTGGAATGTCTTGCATCTGAACAGAAATTATCCGCAGATCTGGACAGACAGTAAATATTCAATAGATGCATCTTCATTCGGTATTGATCTTTTGCTTCCTGTTGATAATTATCAGAAATCGTACAGGTCTGTCAGATACGCAATTTTATTTATTGTCTTCACGTTTCTGGTATTCTTTTTTATTGAAGTCTTAAATAGAACGTTTATTCATCCGATACAGTACATTCTTGTTGGTGTGGCATTGATTGTTTTTTATACATTGCTTTTGTCCATATCCGAACATTTACATTTCAATTGGGCATTTATTCTTTCGGCTTTATCGACATTACTGCTGATAACGGCTTATGTCAAAGCTGTTTTAAAGTCGGGCAAACTGACAATCCTTATTTCCGGTATCCTGACCCTGCTTTATACGTTCATCTTTGTAATTATTCAGCTTCAGGACTTTGCACTCTTAATCGGCAGCGTCGGAATTTTCCTCATACTTGGATTTATCATGTATTTCTCAAGAAAAATTGACTGGTATAATCTCAACTTAAACGAGACACAGGAAAAGAAAACCGAGCATTAAACAAGGGCTTGTCCTCATCAGTTATGTTAAAGAAAACACAAAACAAACGTACCTCGAAACGGAAATGTGGGGTCTGTTTATTGATTGGACTTCTTATTTTGGGATTTGTTGGATTTTGGTCATTTAAGAAGTTCAACTTAAACTCAACGTATGCCATCGGACAACCAATTGACAGTCTGAACGGAGTTTTCGTTTTTTACAACGGAGGAATTGACAATGTAACAGGTCGCAATACAACATCCGACGGATATAATCTGGGATTAAAATATCAATGCGTTGAATTTGTTAAACGATACTATTACGAATACCTGAATCATAAAATGCCCGACAGCTACGGACATGCAAAGGATTTTTTTGACAAAACTCTGTCTGACGGACAAAAAAACAAAAAACGAAATCTGATTCAGTACACAAATCCAAGTCGAACCAAACCGAAAGTCGACGACCTTTTAATATTTGACGGTACAGGTTCCAACAAATACGGACACGTCGCCATAGTTTCAAAGGTAACGGACAATGAAACAGAAATTATTCAGCAGAACCCAGGACCGTTTGCTCAATCAAGAGTAACTTTTCAGCTTGACAATCAAGACGACAAATGGGAAATAAAAAACAAACGTATCTTGGGATGGCTCAGAAAAGATGAATACAATCAATGAAAAAAAGTCCGAACCTGAATAAGCGCTCTGATTTCGTCTACGTTGTCGCAATGATGGGTTTAGTGTGTTATTGGCGTCCGTATGGCATGACTAAAAATTCTCAATTAATTTATGTAACTTTGCACACATTAGTCATAAAAAAGAAAAAAGAATATCGGAATGACAAACAAAAGAATAGGTATCAGGGATGAGAATAAATACGCTATGGAACGCAGGACGCCAATTACTCCGTTTCATGCCAGCAAGTTAATCGAAAATTACGGCATACAGATAGATGTATTGTCGTCGGAAAAACGTGTCTTTAGCAACGAAGCATATAAGGAAGTCGGCTGTAATCTGACGGATAGTCTGGACGATACTCCTGTTATTTTCGGAGTGAAAGAAATTCCTCTTTCCGACCTCAGACCAGACAAAACCTATGTGTTTTTTTCACATGTCATCAAAGGTCAGCCGTATAATATGCCACTCTTGCAGAAAATGATAGACCTGCGCTGCACTTTGATCGACTATGAAAGAATCACGGATGAAAATAACCGTCGTCTGATATTCTTCGGACGACATGCGGGCTTGGCTGGAATGATCAATACATTGTGGAGTCTGGGAATGCGTCTACGCGATTTACATATCGGCAATCCCTTTGCTAAATTGCGTCAGACACACACTTATTCTTCTTTAAAGGAAGTCGAAAAGGTATTAAAGACTGTCGGGGACGATATACGTCAAAACGGGATCAACAAGGAATTAATGCCGCTGACAATCGGTATTACAGGATACGGCAATGTGTCGAAAGGGGCGCAGCATATTCTGGATTTACTGCCTGTTACAGACATCACGCCCGAAGAACTGATGATGCTTTCCAAACAAAAAGCGTATTCCGACAAAACAATCTATAAAGTGATTTTCAAAGAAGAACATATCGCAAAACGAAAGGACGGGAAAAAGTTTCTCTTACAGGACTTTTTTTCTCAACCGGAACTTTTTGAAAGTACATTTTCCGACTACGTGGAACATCTAACCGTATTGGTAAACTGTATCTATTGGGACAATCGTTACGACAAAATGGTAACCAAGAAACATCTCGCCCGACTGTACGAACAGCAAAAGAAGAAATTAAAAGTAATCGGAGATATTTCGTGCGACCCCAACGGCGGAATTGAAGCTACGCATACAAGTACCAATATCGAAAATCCGGTGTTTGTATACAATCCCTCTTCGGACAAACATGTTTTCGGACATACGGGCGAAGGTATACTGATTATGGCTGTGGATATTTTGCCAAGCGAACTCCCTTTTGAGGCTTCTGTCGATTTTGCAGACGCGCTTATGGAGTTTGTCGATCCGATTGCGTCCTGCGATTATCAGTCCGACTTTGAAAGCATAGCGCTTCCCGATCCTGTCAAGAGGGCAATGATTTTGCATCGGGGAAAACTTACGCCTTCGTATCGTTATTTGCAGGCTCATTTAGACAAACATCGTTAATGACCGTATCCAAATCAAGGGTTGTTTTGGGAGGAATTATTATTATCTGGCTTTTTGTCCTGCTTAATCGAATACATGTTTTTCGGACGTCGGAAAAGACAGAAGGCAGGGTGTACGCTCTTTTGTCCGAATACCGGTCGGGGATTGTGTTTGAATACAACGGGATCGTGTACAACAAACAAATAGAAAATAATATCCTTTCCAACAACAGAACAACCTATCGCGTACTGATTAAAGGGAAAAATCCCGATAGATTTATTTTACTGAATTTTTGGGGATTTGTCTATGGAACAATGATTGCGGCTGTTTACGTTACCTTGCTCTGGCTGTTGTTTGTGCAGGTGTGGTTTGAAGGAATAAATCGTTTTCAGTTTTTGTGGAGAAAGGATCATGAAGAATAAGACATTTTATATTAAGACATTGGGATGCAAACTCAATTTCAGTGAAAGCGCAACCTTAGAACGATTATTGACTGAACACGGATATGTCCTTTGTAAAGAAGAAACTGCCGACGTCGATATTTACATTGTCAATAGCTGCGCTGTTACAGGAAATGCGGAAAAGAAATGTCGACAGTTTATTCATCATGTCAGGAAACAATATCCCGAAGCGAAGATTATCTTGACAGGATGTTTTTCTTCGTTGGACAATGCTTCCGTGATAGCGTCTGAGGTCGATTTAATGTCGGACAATAAAAATAAGATGCGTCTTGTGAACAAAATAGACGCTCTTTTCGACGCTGATTATAAACCCGAAACAATACAGGACGTCGCCGAGAATGATTTCTTTTCTGCTTATTCTGTCCATGAGCGTACCCGTTCTTTTCTGAAAATTCAGGACGGATGCGATTATTTTTGCAGTTATTGCACAGTTGCGTACGCACGAGGCAGAAGTCGCAGCGACAGCATTGAAAACATTGTCCGTCTTGCCGGAGAAATTGCATCACAGCATGTAAAGGAGATAGTCCTTACGGGCGTCAACATTGGAGATTTCAAAACAAAGAAAGGGGAACATCTTTTGGATTTACTGCTCGCCTTGCAGAAGATAGAAAATTTGTCCCGTATCCGTATTTCTTCGATAGAACCCAATCTGCTTACCGACGATATTATCAATCTTGTTGCTCATTCGGACAAGATACTTCCTCATTTTCACATTCCTTTGCAGTCGGGGGTCAACGAAATACTTGCGAAGATGAAACGTCGTTATCCCCGTGAACTGTTTGCCGAGAAAGTGCATACAATCAAAGAAAAAATACCTTCGGCATGTATTGCTGCCGACGTTATTGTCGGTTTTCCGGGCGAAACCGATCTGCTTTTCGACGAAACCTATCAATTTATTGAATCTTTACCGATAAGTATGTTGCATGTTTTTCCTTATTCCAAGCGTCCGGGTACGATCGCTGCGTCTATGGAGAATCACGTAGACAAGTCTTCCAAAACACAACGGGCAAATCAACTGACAACTCTCTCCGAACAAAAAAGAGCAATCTTCTACAGAGAGAATTACGGGAAAACATCCAAGGCTCTGATAGAAAGCAAAACAGAAGATAATTTTCTATCGGGCTTCACAGAGAATTATATTCGCATAAAGTTGCCTTTCCACGTCTCTTTAATCAACGAAATCAAATTAGTGCAAATTCAAAAGATGGATAAAGACCATATCTGTCATGCGCAAACGATAGACGAGTGAACAATTTTGTCTTGAACTGTGATTTATTAGTGAACGAGTGGACAAGTGAACAAGTGGACAAAAAAGCGCTCATCATTGCTAAGGAATGAAAAATAAAAACTTATAACAGCTATGAAGTTCGACCTCGAAGAGGTCAAATGTTTATAGAAAAAATGCCACCTCTATTGTACGACCCCGATGGGGTTGAATTGAAACACAACCTCTTTTCCCTGTAAACATACGATGTCTTTGACATCAAAACCGTCTTAGATTATTTGTTTTCCATTTCTAAAGGATGAACATGATTATTTAATTGGGTACTACATTCCGTTAGGGATCGTCGCTCGGTATATAATGTCCCCCAAAATTCGGACAGTGAGTTAAGACAAAAAAGTATTAATTTTGTTGTATGAAAAGCAAGAGAAAATTTACATCATCATTTAAGGCAAAAGTGGCAATAGAAGC
>JAISRU010000195.1 GCA_031273515.1 Bacteroidales bacterium
TTGCTGTACGAACCTTCCAAATGCAACCATTTCAAAGGATGCACATGGAATCCGGCTTCTCCTCCATACAGAAAAGCGTCTGTCTGAGTATAATAAAACGCAGGCATGGAATCGATCTCTTCTCCGGCGGGCTGTAAATAGATGTATTTGCGTATATAACTGAAATAAGGATTGATAAACAATTCTAAATACTTGCCTTCGTAAGCAAATGAAATATCAGCCTGATAACTGTTTTCGGCTTTCATGTCGGCATTTCCTGTTTCATAACGGTTTGTTCCTTCATGAACGCCATCGCTCAACAACTCGAACATGTTAGGAGAACGGTATCCCGAAGAAATATTTACCCGCAACGACAATCCTTTTTGAAATTGCTGATAAATCCCCGTCGAAAAATTAAAGGCTGGATAAGTCTCTGCGAAAAAAGGAAAATAACCTTCTTCCTCTTCACTTCCATGCTGTTCTCCTTTGATATGTCGTCCGTCGGCACGCAGCCCTATCTGCCAATACGAGTTGGACGCATAATAATAATCAGACATCACAAACAAACCCATATCGAAAGTCAGCGCATCGGGAATCAGATATTCTTCCCCTCTGTTTTTGTTGGTTTGATACATCCCCTGACTTCCTGCTATCAACATCCACTTTTCCTGCCACTTCGACGAATACCATTTAACATCGTAAGACAAAGTAGATAAATTCATATTCAGAACTGCTTCTCCTGTTTCGGATTCTTCTTCGTATTCTTTGCGATTGTTAAAAACATAACCGACATTCAGTTTCAGTCTGGAGTTATTTTTCAGGAAGAATGTGTTCTCAGAGCTAAGCAAATGGGTAGTTAAACCTTGATAGGGATACATCGGTTTTCGTTTACTTCCGGCGGATTCTTCATCTTCATCTTCATCTTCATCTTCTTCTCCTTCATACAGACCGTATTGTTCATTCAAGAAACCATATTTGAGCGAAGTAATAAAGTTGTTGCCCGTATATCCTATCGACGTTTTGAGATCGCCGGTACGGAAACGAGTGTTCGGAATAAAGACGGAATTTCCATCTTTGTAATCCTGATGCGTGGTATATCCTCCAAAGAGATTCCAATGCCAGCGGTCTTTCGACAGCCTGAATTTCCCCGTATTGCGCCATCCGTTGGTATTGGTGTGATATTCCGAACTCAACAAGGCTTCGATACTGTTTTCTTTTGCATAGCGTTCATCCATGAAATACAAAACGCCTCCCAGAGCGTCACTGCCGTACAAAAGCGACGCAGGACCTTTAATGATTTCCACCTGTTCATATCCGTTTTCGTCGAGACCCAAACCATGTTCATCTCCCCATTGTTGATTTTCAATGCGGACTCCTTGTGAAAAAACAGCAATACGATTGCCGCTCAATCCTCTGATAACAGGTTTTCCAATGCCTGACCCCGTACTGAAATTGCCAAGTCCGGCTATGCCCGACAATTTTTCGGCAAGAGAAAGTCCATGTGTTTCGGTATTGTTTACAAGGCTCATTTTCTCGACATTCGACACATTCTCACCCTGCAGTTTTGAACTGTTGCCCGAAATAACCACTTCCTGCAAATCGAAATAAGAAGGATTCAGGTAAATAATGGCATTGTCTTGCGGAACGAGTCTGTCTAAAAAAGTTTTATAACCCACGCACGACACCTGCATAAGAACAGACTGATTACCATAATTCACGACAAAAGAACCATTTGTATCGGTAACAGCGCTTGTTTTCAGATCGGGAAAATAAACGCCTGCAGAAGGAATTGCCTGTTTTGTTTCTTTGTCCAATATTGTAATCCGATGTTGAGAAAAAACACTCAAGGGCAACCAAGACAATAAGAACAGACAACATAACAATTTCAGCGTCTGCATACACTTCGGACAGTATCCTGAAATAAAACATGCTATATCTGCAATCTGATAGCCGGACGGAAGATTGGGCTTTGCGACAGGTTCATCCATACATGTAATGGTATCGCAGGTAATGCAACGAAAATGCAGATGATCATCCTTATGACTTCCTGCCGAACAGGAATGACACAAGGCATACCAGGTTTTTCCGTTTCCATCTGGAATCTTATGTACTTTCCCGTCGTCGCAAAATCCCTGCAAGATGCGGTAGATTGTTACTCTGTCTATCTTTCCTGCCAACCGATATGCTATATCTTCATGACATAAGGCTGAAGATGATTCTAATAAAATGTTCATTACTAATTGCTTTGTCTTTGTGTTTCTTTTTTGCTTATCCATAAATCAATTTATTTGAAGGTTCTATTTAATAATGTTGCAAAGATACAATAATATTTTTACATATTGCAACTTTGTTGCATTTATTTTACTGTACACTCTAATCCAATCAATTATCGATTGTCTTGAACTGTGATTATTAGTGGACGAGTAGGTAGATAAGTGGACAAGTGGACGATTTTTTTTATCTGTTTAAATCATATAAGTTATTGTAATTCAATAATTTTATGTGTGAACAAGGTAAATTTCAGCCATGAATGTTTGATTATATTGATTTCGTTTGAAAAAAAATAGTACCTTTGCAAATTCAAAATTAACGCGGATGTGGCGTAATTGGTATCCGTGCCAGACTTAGGATCTGGTGCCGAAAGGCGTGGGGGTTCGAGTCCCTTCATCCGCACAGCGTATTGATTATAAATGTCTCATTCCCACGTTTCTTTGATACGAAAGAAACTTAAACGACAATTGTTCCCTTTTTGTCTGAATCAGGATTGTCCTTTGGGCTTTCTCCTTTTTGCGCGGCATAGTCAAACAAGTTTGTCTCTGCTCTCGCTTCGTGCGTCGATTTATCTGATGGACTATGATTATTTTTATGTAGAGACATTGCATGCAACGTCTCTACGGTTATCCTGCTAATCCTTAAATCTTGATTCAAACAAAGGGGAAAAGACAATAATCGTCCGCATGGCATGACAGAAAATTTTCCATTATTATTCAGTATTTTCTACCATGGGGACAAACCTGCAACTGCCATGAAGACTTGTTTCAAAGTCGTTTTCGGACAATCGAATTATTTTTGTCATTGTCTGAGCTTCTTCTCCTACGGGAACGACTAATATGCCATTTGTTTTCAGTTGAGACAGTAAATTCTGAGGAATCTCTGTCGCTGCACAGGTAATGAGAATACGGTCGAAAGGAGCAAATTCGCTCCAGCCTTTGTAACCGTCTCCGTATTTGCCAGCGATGGAAATCGATAACGATTGAAATACTTTCTTGGAAAATTCATACAATTCGCGCTGCCGTTCGACAGTATAGACAAAAACACCCATCTGCCTCAGCACAGCAGACTGATAACCACTCCCCGTACCTACTTCCAGAACACGCATCCCTCTCTGAATTTCCAATAATTCCGACTGACGAGCAACAGTATAAGGCTGAGATATGGTCTGTTTACAGGGAATAGGTAAAGCGGCGTCGCTGTAGGCATGTTCAAACAAAGACGCAGGTACAAAATGATGACGCGGAACAATAGCAATCGCATTCAATACATTCGTATCGGTAATCCCTTTGTGTTTCAAATCTTCGACCATTAATTTGCGCAATCCTTTTGTTCGGTATGTATCTCTCATCTGTTAATTTTTGAAGAGTGCAAAGATACATGATTTTTTTTGAAACATAGACAAACAACTGTCTTTTAGGTTAATTCTTTTTTTGAGGCACTATGAAAATAAATTGATAATTAAGACTTTGGAGTTGTCTTTTTCTATTGTAAAACTGATAGAGTTCTTCTTCTGTTTCAAATGCGACGAAAAAAATAAAATACGGTTGTCGCCACCTGCGACACAGCGGGAAAAAATAAAATATTGTCGTCGCAGAAAAATAATTTATCTGCGCAATAAATCTCCAACGGCTACGCAGAAAAAAATTCGCTGCGCAGGCATTTTTGACTGATTACCTACACTTTGGTAAATTTTGCTGTATCAAGCATTTCCTTTAATTTGCTGTCAGCGCTAAATTTTTCTTTACCGATGACGCCGTTACTTCCTCTGCGGTGTCTTTGCCCTCGTTGCTCATCGTTCTTTATTGCATAACGATCCCATCCTGCCGTATACGCAACAAAAATAAAATCCGATTGTATGCTTATATTTTCCATTGAATAAAACTTTTTGCAAAGGTATACTTTTTTTTATCACACTTCAAAAAAAGAATTAACCA
>JAISRU010000197.1 GCA_031273515.1 Bacteroidales bacterium
CTCTCACTCGCTGCGTCGGTTGCCACATCGCTTCTCCCCTCTCCATGTTGGAGAGGGGCAGGGGGTGAGGAAAAAAGGCGGTTGCGAATGACATTGCAAAAAGAGACGTTGCAGGCAACGTCTCTACAATCCCAATGACGGCGTTGGTATTTGCGTCCGAATGGCATGACTGAAAATTCTCAATTAATTTATGCTATCTTTGCAGAAATTTTATTGACGGGGTAGGTCGTGGGATAAAAGACAATGTCCGAAGAACTTACCCAAGTCGAAATCTAAAAAACAGTTCATAAATAAAACGTATTCAAGATGACACAAGAAGAAAAGAAATCGTATGCATTGGGAGTCGTTGCATGCATCAATTATCTGCAAATGGGGATGAAGGTTGATGAAAATGCTTTTATCAAAGGATTTTCTGCCATTGCAAACAAGAAACAACCGGAAATGTCCGAAATGGAAATCAAACAGGCGCTGGATGACATCAAAGACGATATCGAAAAAGAAAGAGCCTCTTCTTCCGAAGGGGAAAAAGAAGCGGGTCGCAAATTTCTGGAACAAAACAGACAGAACCCCAATGTAAAAGAAACATCCAGCGGATTACAATACAAAGTAATCAGAGAAAGTATCGGGAGAAAACCCGTCGCTAACGATACCGTCGAAGTACATTACTGCGGCAAATTGTTGGACGGTACTGTTTTCGACAGCTCGGTCGAACGAGGCGAAAGAATTGAATTTGCTTTAAATCAAGTTATCGCAGGATGGAAAGAAGGTCTGCAACTGATGAGCGAAGGTTCTAAATTTGAGTTTTATATTCCTTCTCATCTGGCTTACGGAGATCAAGGTGCAGGCGATTTGATCAAAGGCGGAGCTACACTTGTCTTTGAAGTGGAACTCTTCAAAGTGAAATAATGCTGCTCTGACGCTATGAATAATCCTGTCGAACCTTTAAAACAACTGTTTCTCCAAACGTTCGGTAGAGAGGTCGAGCATGTATCCTTGTTGGAAACATCGGGGTCTGAGCGGAAATATTATCGTCTGCAATGCGGACCCTTTTCTGCTATGGGCGTCTACAATGCGGACAACAAAGAAAACAGAGCTTTTTTAGCCTTATCCCGTCATTTTTTAAGCAAAGGAATTTCCGTACCTGTTGTCTATGCGGACAATCTCGCACACAACAACTATCTAATCAGCGATCTGGGCGACACAACCCTGTATCGTCGTCTGTGCGAACTCCGAAACGGTTCCGCTGATTTTCCGCCTCAGCTTATTCCTGTCTACAAACAGGCGTTGGATAAATTGCTCTATATTCAGACGGAAGGCGGAAAGGATTTCGATTTTTCGCTTTGCTATCCCCGTTCTGCATTCGACAGTCAGTCGATTTTGTGGGATTTAAACTATTTCAAGTATTATTTCCTCAAACCTGCCGGCGTTTCCTGCGACGAACAACTGCTCGAAAACGACTTTCAGACCTTTGTCGATTTTCTTTCTCAAGCCAATGCTTCTTTTTTTCTTTATCGTGATTTTCAGTCCCGCAACATCATGCTGCACGATGACAAGCTCTTTTTTATCGACTATCAGGGCGGACGAAAAGGCGCGCTGCCTTACGACGTCGCTTCATTGCTCTACGACGGAAAAGCCAATATTCCTCCTTCGGTAAGAGAATTGTTGATTGCTCATTATTCGGAAGAGTTGCAAAAGAAAATCCCGCAGGAAGCAGTCGCTTTCGGAAAATATTACGATGCTTTCGTTTTCATACGGATGATGCAGGTAATGGGAGCGTATGGCTTTCGCGGTTTGTACGAAAAGAAGACGCATTTCTTGGAAAGCATTCCTTATGCGTTGAAAAATATGCAGTGGTTGTTGGATAATGTCCGACTTCCTTTCAAGATACCCGCTTTGTGGGACGTTTTTCATCGCTTAATACAATCCGAAACGCTGAACCGCTACAATCGGGACGAATTGTCAAGACTTAAAATAAGTATCCACAGTTTTTCGTTTAAAAAGCACATTCCGAAGGATGAAACCGACAACGGCGGAGGATTTGTTTTTGACTGTCGTTGTTTGCCCAATCCCGCGAAACACGAAAGATACAAGATGTTGACAGGTAAAGATCAAGAAGTGATTGCTTTTATGAACGCCGAACCGACCGTTGCACATTTTTTTGACAACGTAAAATCAATTGTCGGCATGGCGGTAAAGAATTATACGGACAGAAAATTCCGGCGTCTGATGATTTGTTTCGGATGTACGGGAGGACAGCATCGGTCGGTCTATTGTGCCGAACTGTTGCAAGATTATCTGAATAAAATGTACGATGTAGATACCGAACTGCATCATCAAATGGAAAATGAATGGAATAAAGCATGAGAAAAATACCCGTAAAAAAAATAATGTGTGGAGGAATCGTATTGATGTTGCTGTTGCTGTCGGCGGGATGCAGATACGAGGAAGGTCCGTTTTTAAATTTCACCAAAGTCGAAAAACGAATACGCGGTATGTGGAGCGTCAGCACAGTTTACAAAGACGGCGAAAAAACCGAAACCGAATCTCCAACGCCTGTGGAAACCTTACGAGCTCAATTTGAGTTTTATAAAAACAAGATATTAGTCATTTCTTATTTGGACAACAATGTCGTCAAGAGCAGTTCCGGTTCGTGGGAGTTTGGAGACAAGAAAAAAACGCTCAATGTGGCGTTTCAGAGTCAGTATACGGCGATAAGTCGGCAATATGAGATCATTAAGTTCAAGAATCGGGAATTGAAAGTCCGCTTTACGGATGACAAGGGTATTGTCTGGACGATAGTATTTGGATTAGAATATTCATTTGTACCCTATGATATGTAAAAAACGCATCGCAAAGTTGTTGGAAGTCTTTTCCGAATTGTCCGACCGGAACAGGGTTTTTATCTTGAGTATATTTGTCGGCATTATAGCGGCTTTAGCGGCAATTATTCTCAAAAGCGCCGTTCATTTCACGCAGTCCATTTTACAGAACGCTTTTCCGGAAGATACATTCAATCTGCTTTATCTGGCATTTCCCGTCATCGGCATATCCTTGACGGTGCTGTATATAAGACTGTTTGTAAAAGACGACCTTTCGCACGGGGTCAGCAAGATACTCTATGCCATTGCCCGAAACAACGGACAACTGAAAACGCATCACACTTATTCGTCCATTGTTTCAAGTACGTTGACCGTCGGTTTTGGGGGATCGGTAGGATTGGAAGCTCCCATTACGCTGACCGGATCAGCTATCGGCTCTCGTTTGGGGATACTCTTCAAACTGAACGACAAATCGGTGATTACGCTTGTCGCCTGTGGATCTACTGCTGCTGTTGCAGCTATTTTCAATGCTCCGATTGCGGGAGTTGTTTTTGCTATCGAGGTGCTGATGTTGGATTTGACCACTGCGTCTTTGGTTCCGTTGTTGATTTCAGCGGTAACGGCAACGAGCGCTTCCTACCTCATTCTCGGACGCGGGATTATGTTCAATTCCACCCATGCGCTCGATTTCGACATGTACAAATTGCCTTTCTACATGCTTTTGGGCGTATTCACGGGATTGTATTCTGTTTATTTCATGCGGGTATCGGGCAAGATTGAACAACTTTTTGCGAAAATCAAAAAGCCGTATATTCGTCTGCTGACGGGCGGAATTTTGTTGAGCTTGCTCATTTTCCTTTTCCCTTCGTTCTACGGAGAAGGTTACGACAGCATTCTTGCCATTCTGAACGACAACATCCATAAATTATTTATCAACAGTCCTTTTTATTTCTTCGAGCACAATGAATGGCTGTTATTGGGATTTTTGTTTTTATTGTTGATTTTAAAGACATTTGCGACGGCATTCACGACAGGTTCGGGGGGTATCGGCGGAGTATTTGCTCCTTCGCTGTTTTTGGGAAGCATTGCCGGATGTTTTATTGCCGTATTGATGAACACTGTTTTTGATTTGGAATTGTCCGTTTTGAATTTCACGTTGGCGGGCATGGCGGGAATTATGGCAGGAGTAATGAAAGCTCCGCTGACAGCCGTGTTTTTGATAGCGGAAATATCGGGAGGGTATCAGTTGATTGTACCTCTTATTCTGACGGTGATTGTCTCGTATGCGGTGATTTATCCATTTGAGCAGTTTTCGGTCTATACGAAGCCGTTGGCGTTGACGGGCAATCTGATAACGCATCATAAAGACAAACATGCCTTGAGTAAGTTAGATGTAAAGGATTTGATTGAGGACAATTTCATCACGTTGTCGCCCGATGCGAGTTTGCGTAATCTGGTAGAAACGATTGCTCATTCGACGCGCAACATATTTCCTGTGGTAGATCAGGATGGACAATTTCACGGGATTGTTGTTTTGGACGATGTTCGCAAAATCATTTTCGAACCGGAGAAATACGACAGCGTCATGGTGAAAGACCTGTCATTTATACCGAAAGTTTCTGTCGATCCTCATGAACTGATTTCCGATGTAGCAATCAAGTTCAAAGAGAACAATCTGTATAACATGGTCGTCTTGGATAAGGAGAACAGGTACTACGGATTTATATCTCGAGCCAATTTATTTTCGCGATACCGTGAAATCGTAGCCGAAATCTCAGACGACTAAACACCTTCTTTAATTGAAAATTGAAAATTGAAAATTGAAAATCAGGATTGCGCAAGAGTTTTCTGGATTGCCGCATTGCTCGTATCACACAATTGACTACCGTCGAACTCCGTTACAATGACGTAAAAATAATCGTCCTGTTTTCAGGTAGTTACAGATGTCCCATTAGGGACAAAATGTTGGTAGAAAACAGAATGTAAAACACTCGCCGCCGTCCCGTCAGGGACGGAATGTGGGGTGTATTTCAGATTGTCGCAAGCGTAAAAATTCCCGCAGGGATGGAATTGATGTCGAAGACATCGTATGTTTATAGAAACAAGAGGGTGTGTTTCAATTCGACCCCTTTGGGGTCGTACAACAGAGGTGTACATTTCTTCTATAAACATTTGACCTCTTCGAGG
>JAISRU010000203.1 GCA_031273515.1 Bacteroidales bacterium
ATTTTTAGCAAATGTAATCGGATATACATAAAAAAATCCTATCTTTGCAGACTAACCAAATATAATAAAAAATATGGGAAAAATAATCGCAATAGCAAATCAAAAAGGAGGCGTAGGAAAAACAACAACCTCAATCAATCTGGCGGCAAGTTTGGCTGTTTTAGAACATAAAACGCTGATAATAGACGCCGATCCACAGGCAAACTCTTCTTCTGGAATAGGCGTCGATCCCAGAAATATATCGAAGAGTATCTATGAAGTAATGATTGGAAGTATCGACATTTATGATGCGATCATTCCGACAGATGTTCCGAATTTGCATATCCTTCCCGCTCATATCGATCTGGTGGGGGCGGAATTGGAAATGATTAATCTGGACAAAAGAGAATTTATGATGAAACAAGCCATCGCAAAAATCAAAGATGACTATAAATTTATTTTCATCGACTGCGCTCCTTCTTTGGGACTGATTACCGTAAATGCTTTGACCGTCGCCGATACGGTTTTAATTCCTGTTCAATGTGAATATTTTGCATTGGAAGGTCTGGGGAAGTTATTGAATACGATTAAAATTGTACAATCGAACCTCAATCCCGATCTGGGTATAGAAGGCATATTGCTGACAATGTATGATAATCGTTTACGATTGAGTAATCAGGTGTTTGAAGACGTAAGGAAACATTTCAAGAATTTAGTTTTTAATACGGTGATATACCGAAATGTTCGTCTGAGCGAAGCGCCGAGCTATCAAAAGCCGGTACTGCTGTACGATGCGGCATCCAAAGGAGCTACGAACTATATAAATCTGGCAAGAGAAATATTAACCAAAAACAATATAAAGCAATAGCAAATCATGGAAGAACAGAAACCAAATACGGAAACGGAAGAAAAAAAATCGACAACGACAAAAAAAGGAGGTCTTGGACAGGGATTAAGCGCTTTGTTAGGAAGTTATAACCCTCCCGACGAAACAATTGTACCTGCTGATTCTCCCAGCAGAATGAAAACATCCGATTTGACCAAGATAGATATTGCCTTGATTGACGTCAATCCATCGCAACCGCGTACCGAATTTGAAGAAGAAGCTCTGCAAGAACTTGCAGCTTCAATAAAGCATTACGGACTGATACAACCTGTTACGGTCAGAAAGGTCAAAAACGGACACTATCAGCTTATTGCGGGCGAACGTCGTTTGCGGGCTTCCAAATTGGCAGAACTCAAAGAAATTCCGGCGTATATCCGCGACGCCAGCGACATGGAAATGCTCGAAATGGGATTGATTGAAAATATCCAAAGAAAAGACCTCAATCCGATTGAAATTGCTCTTTCTTTTCAGCGACTCTTGGAAGAATGCAATATCAGACAGGAAGATTTGGCAATGAAAGTATCCAAAAGCAGGTCTGTGATTACAAATTATCTGCGTTTGCTTAAATTATATCCTTCGGTACAGGCGTCTGTCGTAGCGGGAAACATCACCATGGGACATGCAAAAATGTTAGCCGCCATAGACGACGAAACAAAACAAACAGACATTCTCAACAAAATCATTCAGGAAGAAATGTCTGTTCGTCAGGTGGAGGAGCTGATACGCAAACTGAATCGGGATGAATACAAACAAAAACCTGCCAAAATAGCGCTTCCGCATCATTTTATGACCATCAAAAATTCATTGAAAAAAACATACAATACGGATATTGATATCAAACGAACACTCAATGGCAAAGGCAATATTTTGATTTCATTTAAATCGGACGACGAATTTGAACGCATTATATCTCTGTTGCAAAAATAAATTCACCATGGAACAAAGTCGTGCGTATCGTTTGGACAAAGTAATAAAGACGCTTGTCGCTTGTCGGCAGGACTGTGGCAATGGTCATATTTTAATGTAGTATTCCATGAAATTGTCTGTACTGATATTGTTTGCATTGTGTTTTTCCGTGCGTTGTTCTTATGCGCAGCAGGCAGACAGTCTTGTTGTCGAAACAACGACAGCAGATTCCGTTACAGCGGATACAAATGAACATCAAATACAGACAATAAAAGTTCATTCTCCCAAGAAAGCGGCATGGATGTCAGCGGTTCTTCCCGGTTTGGGACAGGGATACAATAAGAAATATTGGAAAATTCCCATTATATACGCTGGCTTCTTGGGGACAGCTTACGGTATAAATCATTATTACATAGAATATAAATTCTACAGAGATGAATACCGCAATCGTTTAAACGAAAAAACAGATTTGTTAAAGCCTGAGTTGGCAAATCAGGGCAATGAAAATATAAGAGCAACACAATTGACCTATCAGCGGAATATGGAAATATTTATCATTGTAACAGCCGTCTGGTATCTGGTGAATATCTTGGATGCCGTGGTTGATGCACATCTAATGTCGTTTGACATTTCGGACGATTTAAGTCTGCATATTATTCCGGGTATTGGTCGAAACAATCAGTTTGCCGTTGCCCGTACATTGCCTTATACAGCAAACTTGACATTTATATTTAATTTTTAGTATATGAAGATAGCAATTCTCGGTTACGGAAAAATGGGAGAGCAAATAGAAAAAACAGCGCTCGAACGCAAACATACAATTGCGGCATACATTGATAATGAAAAAGATTGGATACAACAGACAAAAAAACTGCAACAGGCAGACATTGCCATTGATTTTTCCATGCCCAATGTTGTTGTGGAGAACATTTACAAATGTTTTGCGCTCAATCTTCCGATAGTGGTCGGAACGACAGGATGGCATCATCAGTTGAAAGAAGTGAAAGAGAAATGTCTGCAATTCAATCAGAGTTTGTTGTATGCGTCTAATTTCAGTTTGGGGGTCAATCTGTTTTTTGCATTGAACAGGGCGCTTGCCAAAATCATGAATGGCTACGACGATTTCGATGTAAGCATAGAGGAAATACATCATACGGCAAAAAAAGATTCTCCAAGCGGAACAGCGATTGTCTTGGCTAACGACATTATCAGGTATCTTCCTCGAAAAGAAACTTGGGTGAACGAAATGAATGAAGAAGCATCGGTACTTTCCATCAAATCGGAACGCATAAGCAACAACATCGGGACACATCTTGTTACGTATGCGTCTGCTTTGGACAGTATAGAAATAAAACATACTTCGTTGAGTCGTAAAAGTTTCGCCACAGGAGCGGTTCTTTGCGCCGAATGGCTGTCTGGGAAACATGGATTCTTCAGTATCAATGACATGTTGCAACTGTCGATTGATTAATTGTTGTTTTAGTGGACAAGTGAACGAGTGGACAAGAGCGCAAGCGACGATTATTGTCTTCTACCTTTGTCATTCCCCCAATCGTTGCGCTTTGTTGGGATGATTCATATTAAACTCCTTCAGAGTTTTCAACCTCATTTCCACCTGATTTTCTTAACAAAACAACCGCAGTAGCCAATAAGTTACCCCAGACGTCAAACCTCATTACCTCCTTAAAAATTAGGGATGCGTGTAATGTAGAGACGCAATGCATTGCGTCTCTACGTCGTGCATAGGTTAAATGATTGACAAGGTAACCGTAGAGACGTTGCAGGCAACGTCTCTACATGCTCTCACTCGCTGCGTTGGTTGCCACACTCCGCTCATTTCGACAGGCTCAATGACCGGAGTTCGCAATGACGGCGGGGGTATTTGCGTCCGAAGGCTCATTTTCAATTCTCAATTCTCAATTTTCTATTGGATTCCCGCAAAACACTGCAAAAAATCGATGTTTTTTCGATGGCAAAAAAAACAGGTTAGGAAGTTTTTCTGGATTGACACGTCGCTTCGATCATCGCAATGACATGTAAATAAAGCAAATAGAAAGTAGAACAGACGAAAAGTTATTAACAATTGCCTGTTGATAACTTTTTTATTTTGCCTGTTGAGGATTGGGA